>MWAC01000077.1 GCA_002068815.1 Firmicutes bacterium ADurb.Bin467
CAGCCGGACTCGCCGACGAGGCCGAGCGTCTCGCCCTCGTCGATCTGGAAGCTCACGCCGTCGACGGCCTTGAGCATCGTCTTTGAAAGCCAGCCCGTCTTGATCGGGAAGTGCTGCTTCAGGTCCCGGACCTCGATCAGATGCTTGCTCACTCGACGTCACCGCCCTTCGAAGCCTCTTCGTACACCTGCCAGACGTTCATCCAGCAGGCCGCGCGGTGGAAGTCGTTGATCGGAATCTCCTCCGGGCGCTCGGTCAGGCACACCTTCATCGCCCTGTCGCAGCGCGCGGCGAACGGGCAGCCCTTCGGGAGGTTCAATAGGTCGACCGGCGAGCCGGCGATCGGGATCAGCTTCTCGTGGCGCTTGCCGATCGTCGGGATCGAGCGCATGAGGCCCTTCGTGTATTCGTGCCGGGGGTTGTAGAAGATCTCGTCGGCGGTGCCGCGCTCGCAGACGGAGCCGGCGTACATGACGATGATCTCGTCGCACATGTCGGCGATCACGCCCAGGTCGTGCGTGATCATGATGATCGCCATGCCGAGCTTCCTCTGCAAATCCTGCATGAGCTCGAGTATCTGCGCCTGAATCGTGACGTCGAGCGCCGTCGTCGGCTCGTCCGCGATCAGGATGTCGGGCTCGCAAGCGAGCGCCATCGCGATCATGACCCTTTGGCGCATGCCGCCGGACAGCTCGTGCGGATACTGCTTGAGCCGCTTTGCCGGCTCGTTGACGCCGACCAGGGTCAGCATCTCCTTCGCACGCGCGCGCGCCTCCCTGCGGTTGCGGTCGGTGTGCAGAAGGATCGCCTCGGTCAACTGGTTCCCGATCGTGTACGTCGGGTTCAAAGACGTCATCGGGTCCTGAAAGATGATCGAGACCTTGTTGCCGCGGAACTGGCGCATCTTCTTCGGCGGGTATTTTACGATGTCCTCGCCCTCGAAGAGCACCTCGCCCTCGGTGATTTTGCCGGGATCGACGAGTATGCGAAGGATCGAGTACGCGGTCACGGACTTGCCGGAGCCGGACTCGCCGACGATCCCGAGCACCTTGCCGCGCTCGAGGTTGAACGACACGCCGTTGACGGCGCGCACCTCGCCGGAGTCGATCGAAAAGGACGTATGCAGGTTCCTGACCTGCAGAAGCGGTGTGGACATGGAACTACCTCCTCAGCTTCGGGTCGAACGCGTCGCGCAGTCCGTCGCCGAGCAGGTTCAGCGACAGTACGATCAGGCAGATGCCCACCGCCGGAAACACGAGCTTCGAGGGGTAGGTCTGCAGCGCGCCGCGCGCGGCGTTGGCGAGCGAGCCGAGGCTGGGCATCGGCGTCTGCACGCCTAAGCCTATGAAGCTCAGGAAGCTCTCGGTGAATATCGCGGACGGTATCTGCAGCGCCGTCGAGATGAAGATGACGCCCATGCAGTTGGGCAGAATGTGCTTTTTGATGATGCGGCCGGGCTTCGCGCCGAGCGCGCGCGCCGCGAGCACGTATTCGTTGTTCTTGATCGAGAGGATCTGGCCGCGCACGAGCCGCGCCATGCCCACCCAATAGAGCAGCGCGAACACGATGAACAGCGAGAGCATGTTGCTGCCGACCCTCGCAAGCGCGGTGCCCTTGAGCGCGAGGCCGAGCACCTGATCGAGCACGACCGAGAGCAAAATGACCATCAGCGTGTCCGGCAGCGAGTAGATGATGTCGACGAAGCGCATCATCACCATGTCGACCCTGCCGCCGACGTAGCCGGAGATCGAGCCGTAGACGAGGCCGATCAAAAGCACGATGAGGCTCGCGAACAGGCCGATCATCAGGGACACGCGGGCGCCGTAGACGACGCGCACGAAGTAGTCCCGGCTCAGTTCGTCGGTTCCGAAGATGTGCGGGAAGATCTTCTGCCCCTCGTTGATCGCGTCCTGCTCGAGCTTCGAATATTGGAACGGGCCCATGTTGCGGGCGCCCTTGTCGCGCTTTCCATTGACGGTGATCATCTCGGAATAGCCGTAGGGCACGACGAGGGGCGCGAGCACGATGACCGCGATCAGCGCGAGCAATATGCACAGGCTCAACACCGCCAGCGGGTTTTTGAACAGCTTTCGCATGCCGTCGCGGAAGAACGTCGTCGACGCTCGCATCTGCTCGTGCTGCAGCTTTTCCTCGCCGGTCGCGGGCTCGAACTTCGAAAGGTCGAGCTGCATGCTCAGGAGTCTCTTTTTCGGTATCTTGTCTGCGGAATACATGGGCAGCCCTCCTTTCCTACGAGAAATCGATCTTGGGGTCGACGGCCTTGTAGAGCAAATCGCTCAGGAGCGTCATCACGACCATGAGCGCCGCCAGGAAGATCGTCGTCGCCATGATCATCGGGTAATCGCGGTTGTTGATGCCGGTGACGAACTTCGCGCCGAGGCCGCCGATCGTAAACACGGTCTCGACGACCATCGAGCCGGTCAGCGTGTAGGCGGTCATGGGACCCACGTACGTGATGACCGGGATCAGCGCGTTTCGCAGCGCGTGCTTTGCGATGACCTTCGCCTCGTTGACGCCCTTCGCGCGCGCGGTGCGGATGTAGTCCTGCCCGAGCACCTCGAGCATGCTGGACTTCGTGAGGCGCGTGATGTAGCTCATCGGGTACATCGCGAGCGACACGATCGGCAGCGCATAGCTCGCCCCGCCCGCGGTCCAGACGTCGAACCACCCGAGCTTCAGGCAGAAGATCAACAGCAACAGCGTCGCGAGTATGAAGCTCGGCACCGCGACGAACAGCGTCGTAAAGAAGATGATCAGCCGGTCGGCGATCTTGTTTCGCTTGAGCGCGGCCAGGCAGCCGAAGCCCAGCCCGAAGAAGATCGCGAGGCCCACCGCGCTTCCGCCCAGCGTCGCGGAGACGCCGAAGGACTCCATAATCGTCGTGGTGATGTCCCGCCCGTTTTTCAGGGATATGCCGAAATCGCCCCGGAGAGCGTTGCGCATGTAGAGCACAAACTGCTCCGGAAGCGGCTTGTCGAGGTTGAAGCGCCTCTCGAGCGTCGCCTTCGTCGTCGGGTCGGTCGCCTTCTCGGAGTCGAACGGGCCGCCCGGGATCGCGTTCATTGCAAAGAACGTAATCGCCGCGATGATCAGCACCGTCAGCATCGCGAGCAGGATTCTCTTTACCGCGTATTTCAGCATCGAACCGTATCCCTCACTTTTTCGCCCTTACACGTGTGTTATAATATTGGTATTCTACCCTCCCGAATTAACAGAAGTCAAGCCCATTTCCAGAAAATCGCACGGCATTCGTATCATTTAACATCCCTTTTGAAGGATTTCATTCCCATGAATCCCATTTTTTTCCAACGATCGCCGCGGTTTCCGCAGATACTGAATAATTATACTGTATTTCCCGCCAATTTCGACATAATTTTGCATAAAAATCCGCACCCTCGCGCGTATTTGGGCTGCGCGGGATTTTACGATCCGGCCGTTGCAAGGTTTCCGATTTCATGCTATTCTATATGAATCCTCGGGATTATACATTACATGATGGAGCGTGATGGCCATGATCTTCAACCCGCAGGCGGAAACAATGCCTCGCAGACAGCTCGACCAACTCAAACTCGAGCGGCTCCGGTACATCACGCGATATTGCTACGAAAACGTACCTTTCTACCGCAGCCGCTTCGACGGAATCGGCCTGAAGCCCGAGGACATCCGGGCGCTTGAGGACATCCGCAAAATCCCGCCGACGATGAAGGAGGACCTGCGCGACAGCTACCCGTTCGGCATGTTCGCCGTGCCGCGCGAGCAGGTGCTGCGCATCCACGCGTCGTCGGGGACGACCGGCAAGCCGACCGTCGTCGGGTATACGAAAAACGACCTGGACATGTGGTCGGAGATCATGGCGCGCATCATCACCGCGGCCGGCGTCGGCGAGGACGACATGGCGCAGATCTGCTTCGGATACGGGCTGTTCACGGGGGCGCTCGGGCTCCACTACGGGCTCGAGAAGGTCGGCGCGTCGGTCATCCCGGCGTCGTCGGGCAACTCCGAAAAGCAGCTGATGATGATGAAGGACTTCGGGACGACCGCCCTGATCGCGACGCCGACCTACGCGATGTACCTGGGCGAGTTCGCGGGCGAGCTGGGCTACAGGCCGTCCGACTTCAAGCTGCGCGTCGGGCTGTTCGGCTCCGAGGGCTGCACGACCGAGCTGCGCTCGAAGATCGAGGAAAAGCTCGGCCTGTTCGCGACCGACAACTACGGCATGAGCGAGTTGATCGGCCCCGGGGTGTCCGGCGAGTGCGAGTACCGCGAGGGCCTCCACTTCGCCGAGGACCACTTCCTGCCGGAGATCGTCGACCCGGTGACGCTCGAGCCGAAGGCCGAGGGCGAGGCGGGCGAATTGATCGTGACGACGCTGACGAAGGAGGGCATGCCGCTCCTTCGCTACCGCACGCGCGACCTGACGAAGCTCACGAGCGAGCCCTGCCGCTGCGGCAGGACGTCCGTGCGCATGGAGAAGGTCATGGGCCGCTCCGACGACATGCTCAAGATCCGCGGCGTCAACGTGTTCCCGAGCCAGATCGAGTCCGTGATCATGCAGATCGCGCAGATCAGCCCGCACTACATGCTCGTGATCCGGCGCGAGGGCTATCAGGACACGCTCGAGGTGCAGGTGGAGCTGGTCGACGGCTCCCTTTTGACGAGCTTCGGGGAGCTCGAGGAGCTCGCCCAGACGATCCGCGCGAAGCTGCGCGTGGTGCTCGGCCTCGACGCGAAGGTCAAGCTCGTCGGCCCCAAGACCATCGAGCGGTTCGCGGGCGGCAAGGCCAAGCGGATCGTCGATTTGCGACAAGGAGAACCCGCAAAATGAAGGAACTGATGCTCGGAAACGCGGCGGTCGCCCGGGGCCTGTTCGAGGCCGGATGCCGCTTCGTCTCCTCCTATCCCGGCACACCCTCGACCGAAATCACCGAATGCGCGGCCGACTACGAGGAAGTCTACGCGGAATGGGCGCCGAACGAGAAGGTGGCGCTCGAGGCGGCGCTCGGCGCGTGCTTCGCGGGCGCGCGCAGCTTCGCGGCGATGAAGCACGTCGGGCTGAATGTCGCGGCCGACCCGCTGTTCACGGCGTCCTACACGGGCGTGAACGGAGGCCTCGTCGTCGCCGTCGCGGACGACCCGGCGATGCACTCGTCGCAGAACGAACAGGATTCCCGGCACTACGCCAGGGCCGCGAAGCTGCCGATGCTCGAGCCCTCGGACTCGTCCGAATGCCTCGAATTCACAAAGCTCGCGTTCGAGCTCTCGGAGCGATTCGACACGCCGGTTGTTCTCAGGACGGCGACGCGCATCGCGCACGCGCAGAGCCTCGTCGAATTGTCTCCGCGCGCCCGGATCGAGCTGAAGCCCTACGGAAAGAACCCGGAAAAGTACGTGATGTCGCCGGCAAACGCCGTTCGCAGCCACGCGGAGGTCGAGAAGCGCGTCGCGGCGCTCCGGGAATACGCCGAATCCTCCGAACTGAACCGCGAGGAGCTCCGCGGCCGCGAGGTCGGCTTCGTGACCTCCGGCGCGTGCTACCAGTACGTGCGCGAGGCGTTCCCCGACGCGAGCGTGTTCAAGCTCGGCATCGTCCACCCGCTGCCGATCGAGCGCATCCGGGCGTTCTCGGAGAAGGTCGGGCGGCTGATCGTCGTCGAGGAGCTCGACCCGTTCCTCGAGACCGAGCTGCGCGCGGCGCGCGTGCCGGTCGCGGGCGGCAAGGACCTGTTCGGCCTGCTCGGGGAGCTCTCGCCGGTTGGAATCCGCAAGGCGCTCGGCGCGCCCGTCCCGGAGACGAAGGCGTTCGGCGAGCCGATCCCGCCGCGCCCGCCGGTCATGTGCGCGGGCTGCCCGCACAGGGGGCTATTCCGCGTGCTCTCGAAGCTGAAGCTGACCGTGCTCGGCGACATCGGCTGCTACACGCTCGGCTCCGCCGCGCCGCTCAACGCGATCGACGCGGTCGTGTGCATGGGCGCGTCGGTCTCGATGCTGCACGGGTTTACGAAGGTCCGGCCGGATATGGCGAAGCGGACCGTCGGCGTCATCGGCGACTCGACGTTCATCCACTCGGGCATCACGGGGCTGATCAACATCGCGTACAACCGCGGCGTCTCGACGCTGCTCGTGCTCGACAACGCGATCACCGGCATGACCGGCCACCAGCAGAACCCGACGACCGGGCTGACGCTCAAGAACGAGCCGTCGCCGGCCACCTCGATCGAGAAAATCTGCGAGGCGTCGGGCGTCCAAAGCGTCCGCGTCGTCGATCCGCACGACATGGCGCGGATGGAGAGGGTGCTCAAGGAGGAGCTTGAAAAGGACGAGCCCTCGGTCATCGTGTCCCGCCGCCCGTGCGCGCTTTTGAAGTGCGTGCCGCACAGGTCTCCGGTCCGGATCGACCCGGAGAAGTGCCGCGGCTGCGCCTCCTGCATGAAGATCGGCTGCCCGGCGATACGCTTTGCGGACAAAAAGGCGATCGTCGACGAGGCCCAGTGCGTCGGCTGCGGGCTGTGCATACAGACCTGCGGCTTCCAGGCGATCGGGGAGGTGGACGCATGACGACCACATCGGTGATGATCGCCGGCGTCGGCGGGCAGGGGACGCTGCTCGCGTCGAAGGTGCTCGGCGCGGCGCTTTTGTCGCTCGACTACGACGTCAAGGTCAGCGAGGTGCACGGCATGTCGCAGCGCGGCGGCAGCGTCGTGACCTATGTGCGCTTCGGGGACGAGGTGCACGCGCCGATCGTAGACCTCGGCGATGCGGATTTCCTGCTCGCGTTCGAGCCGCTCGAGGCCGCGCGCTACGTCTCCCGATTGAAGCCGGACGGACTCCTGATCGTCAACACCGCGCCGACGCTTCCGATGCCGGTCATCACCGGGCAGATGGTTTACCCGGACGGCGTGATCGAGAAGCTCCGCGCGCGCCTGAACACCGTCGCGATCGACGCGCTGGCGCCGGCTAAGGAGGCCGGGAGCGCGAAGGCGGTCAACATGGT
>MWAC01000078.1 GCA_002068815.1 Firmicutes bacterium ADurb.Bin467
CTTGATCTCGTTTCGGCGCAGGATCTCGGTGAGCTTCTCGGAGTAGTCGACGTCGTCGAGCTTCGGGCAGCCGACGAGCGTGATCTTGCCGCGCATGAAATCGCGGTGGAAGTTGCCGTAGGCGTAGGCCGCGCAGTCGGCGGCGATCAGCAGGTTCGCGCCGTCGAAATAGGGCGCGCTGACCGGCACGAGCTTGATCTGCACCGGCCATTGCCTCAGCTGCGACGGAACCTCCGCTTGGGCAACCGGCTCCGCGGGCCGCGCGCGGTTCAGCGACCGGGCCTGGCTGCCGGGGCACATATGGGGGACCGGGGGCTGCCCGGTTTTGCGCTTGTTCTCCAGGACCGCCGCCTCGTCAAAGGCGTCCGCCTCGCGCTCGACAAACGAGATCGCCCCGGTCGGGCACGAGGGCAGGCACGCGCCCAGCCCGTCGCAGTAGTCGTCGCGGAGCAGCTTCGCCTTGCCGTTCACCATGCCGATCGCGCCCTCGTGGCACGCCTCGGCGCACAGGCCGCAGCCGTTGCATTTTTCTTCGTCGATTTGTATAATCTTGCGGATCATGCCATTACCTCCCGCAATGTCCTTTCTTGACTTTGCACGGATATTGTAATATAATCGATGCCGCAAGTATGTTGTCGCAACAACAAAAAAGAGGAATTCAATGGAAAAACTGAGCTTTCTTGCGCACACGCCGCTGTTTCGCGGGATTTCGGAGGCCGACGTCGCGAGCATGCTCTCGTGCCTGGGCGGGGTCGAGCGGGACTTTCAGAGGGACGAGGTGATCTTCCGCGCGGGCGACCCGGTGCGCCAGATGGGGATACTGCTGATGGGCGCCGTCAACGTCGTGCGCGGCGACGTGTGGGGGAACCTGCACATCATCGACCACGTCGGCCCCGGCCAGTCGTTTGCCGAGACCTATGCCTGCATCCCCGGCGAGATACTGATGGTCGACGTCGTCGCCGCGGAGGACGCGCACGCGGTGTTCCTCGACGTACAGCGAACGCTCGAGCCTTGCCCTTCGGCCTGCTCCTGCCACGCGCGGCTGCTGCGGAACCTCTTGACGGTCATGGCCTCGAAGAACATGACGCTGACGCGCAAGATGACGCACATCACGCCGAAGTCGATCCGCGAGCGGCTGCTCTCGTACCTGTCGTATCAGGCGCTCGAGCAGGGCTGCTACAGCTTCGAGATACCGTTCAACCGCCAGCAGCTCGCCGACTACCTGTCCGTCGAGCGCAGCGCGCTCTCGAACGAGCTCTCGAAGATGCGGCGCGACGGGCTGATCGAGTACAAGAAGAGCCGCTTCACGCTTCTTTGCGAGGAAAATCCGCCGGCATAGGGGGGACGAGAATGGACCTGATCCGCTCAATCGAGGAATACGCGCCGTTCAACGCGCAGGAAATCGCCGACAAGGCGCTGATACTCGCCGCGCTCGCCGCGCAGCCCGGTGTGTTTTCCCGGGAAAACCTGCACGTCCACATGACGGCGTCCGCGTGGATCGTCAACCGGCGCCGAGACCGCGCGCTGATGGCCTACCACAACATCTACCGGTCGTGGTCTTGGCTCGGCGGGCACGCGGACGGCGAGCGGGATTTGCTTCAGGTCGCGCTGCGCGAGGCGCGGGAGGAGAGCGGGCTTGCGAGCGTCCGGGCGGTCTCGGAGGACATCTTCTCCCTCGAGGCGCTGACGGTCGACGGCCACGAGAAGCGCGGAAAATACGTCCCCTCGCACACGCACCTCAACCTGACCTATCTGGTCGAGGCGGACGACTCCGAGCCGCTCTTTGCGAAGGCCGACGAGAACAGCGACGTTCGGTGGTTTTCGCTCGACGAGGCGGTTTCGGCGTCCTGCGAACCCTGGATGCGCGACAGAATCTACACAAAGCTCAACCAAAAGCTGCGGGAGGGGCGATGACATGCGAAAATTCCGCCTGGCAACCGAGGCGGACGCGGGGGCGATTGCCGCGATCTACGCGCCCTACGTCATGACGCCGATCACCTTCGACACCGAGGCCCCGACCGCCTCGGATTTCGCCGGGCGGATCGCGGAGCTCCAACAGACGTATCCCTTTCTCGTCGCCGAGGTAGACGGGAAGATCGTCGGCTACGCCTACGCGCACCGCTTCCGCGAGCGCGCGGCCTACCAGTGGGGCGCGGAGCTCTCGATCTACCTCGTCCGCGACTACCACCGCCGCGGCACCGGCCGCGCGCTGTACGAGGCGCTGTTGAAAATCCTCAAGCGGCAGGGCTTCCGAATGGCGTACGGCTGCATCACGGTCCCGAACCCCGCGAGCGTCGCGCTGCACGAGAAGCTCGGCTTCCGACCGGTCGGCGTGCTGCGCTCCGCCGGCTGGAAGGGCGGCGCGTGGCACGACGTCATGTGGCTCGAGCGCAGGCTCGGAGCCGGAACCGGCGCGCCGACGCCGATCGTGCCCATCGGGGAGATCGGCGTCTCGGATATACTCGACGCCTACCGGGAGGACTGAGCGAAACCGAAACTTCGCTTGAGCGAACCGCCCGCCTGTGATAGAATATACAACTTAAAGGGGGCGATGTTTTGCGCAAGGAGCTTCGGTTCGCGCTGAAGACGACGATACCGGTCGCCTGCGGCTACATATTCCTGGGCACGGCGTTCGGAATCCTCATCAGCAACGCCGGCTACGGCCCCGTGTGGGCGCTTCTCTCGAGCGTGTTCGTCTACGCGGGTTCGATGCAGTTCGTGATGGTCGCGCTGCTTTCCTCCGCCGCGCCGCTCGCCGCGGTCGCCGTGACGACGTTTCTCGTCAACGCGCGGCACATCTTCTACGGGCTGGGCTTTGTCGAGCGGTTCCGGGGGATGGGCGCGAAGCTCCCGTACATGGTGCTCTCGCTGACCGACGAGACGTACAGCGTGCTCTGCTCCGTTTCGTACCCCGCCGGGCTCTCGGAGGACCGGTGCGCGTTTTTCATTTCTCTCTTCGACCAGTTCTACTGGATACTCGGCTCGGTGCTCGGCGCGGCGGCGGGGCAGCTGATCCCCTTCGACATGGCGGGCGTCGACTTCGCGATGACGGCGCTGTTCGTCGTGATCTTCGTCGACCAGTGGAGGCAGTACCCGTCGCACATCCCGGCCGTGACGGGCGCCGGCTGCGCGATCGCGTCGCTTCTGATCTTCGGGCCGGCGAACTTCCTGCCGGTCGCGCTCGCGGCGGCGGTCGGAATCCTGATCGCGCTGCGCGGGAAGCTGGAGGAAGGCGCATGAGCACGCACGCGGTTTTGATCGTCGCGACCGTCGCGCTCGTCACGTGGCTCACGCGCGCGCTGCCGTTCGCCGTGTTCGGGAGGCGCAGGCTCCCGCGGATCGTCGTCTACCTCGGGCGCGTGCTGCCGCCCGCGATCATGGCGGCGCTCGTCGTCTACTGCCTGAAGGGGCTCGATTTGACGAAGTTCCCGTTCGGGCTCGCCGAGATCGCGTCCGTCGCGCTCGTCGCGCTCGTGCACCTGTGGAAGAAGAACGCGCTTCTGAGCATATTCCTGGGCACCGCGTGTTACATGATACTGATACGCACGGCGTTTCCGGTCTTGTAAGATTATTAAGCCCTTTTCACAAACGGCGGTGCAGGATTTGCAATTCAGGCACAGCCGTTTTAAGTTTAGGCATTGACTTTGACGATCGACGCGATACAATAAAATTATAGAGGGAGTGTATCCGGATGGGGGCGCTGCGATGTCTGAATACCTTCTGGAAATGAACAACATCACAAAGATATTCCCCGGCGTCAAGGCGCTCGACGGCGTGCATTTCAACCTGCGAAAGGGCGAGATTCACGCGCTGATGGGCGAGAACGGCGCGGGGAAATCGACGTTCATCAAGGTGCTGACGGGCGTCCACCAGCCGGACGGCGGCGAGATCATCCTGGACGGCGAGTTGATCCACATGCACGACCCGCTCGTCGCCGCGCGCCACGGCATCGCCGCGATCTACCAGCACCTGGCGGCCTATCCGGACCTGACGGTCGCCGAGAACATCTTCATGGGCCACGAGAAGCTGACCGGGCTCAAGAGCATCCGCTGGAAGCAGACGAACGCCGAGGCGCGGCGCTTGCTCCGGTCGTTAGGCTCCGACATCAGCCCGACCGAGCGCATGGGTGTGCTCTCCGTCGCGCAGCAGCAGCTCGTCGAGATCGCGAAGGCGCTCTCGCAGGACATGCGCATATTGATCATGGACGAGCCGACCGCGGCGCTGTCGCGCAGGGAGAGCGAGGAGCTCTACGAGATCGCGCGGGGACTTCGCGACCGGGGGATATCGATCATTTTGATCTCGCACCGGTTCGAGGACATGCACAGGCTCGCCGACCGCGTGACGGTGCTGCGCGACGCGAAGTACATCGGCACCTGGACCGTCGGCGAGGTGACGGAGGCCGATCTCGTCAAGCAGATGGTCGGCCGCTCGATCGACCAGTACTTCCCGAAAAAGACCGCGCCGATCGGCGAGGAGCTTCTGAAGGTCGAGGGGCTTTCGCGCACCGGGTTTTTCGCGGACGTGAGCTTCACCTTGCACGCGGGCGAGATTTTAGGGCTTACCGGGCTCGTCGGCGCGGGGCGCACGGAGGTCGTCGAGGCGGTCTGCGGCGTCACGCGGAAGTCCGCGGGCAGGATATTCGTCGAGGGGCGCGAGGTAGACATCAGGAGCCCGAACGAGGCGCTGAAGCTGGGCGTCGGCCTTCTCCCGGAGGACAGGCAGAAGCAGGGGCTGCTGCTTGCGTGGTCGATCGGGCGCAACATCACGCTCCCGGCGATCAAGCGGTTCACGAAGCGCGGGCTCATCCGCGAGGCGGGCGAGCGCAAGGAGGCCGAGCACTTCAAAACGCTCATGAAGATTCGCGCGACGTCGATCGACGACACGGCGATGTCGCTCTCGGGCGGCAACCAGCAGAAGGTCGTCGTCTCGAAGCTGCTCTCCGGCGAATCGAAGATACTGATCCTGGACGAGCCGACGAAGGGCGTCGACGTCGGCAGCAAGGCGCAGATGTACGAGATCATGTGCGAGCTCGCGGCGAAGGGGTTCGGCATCCTCCTGATCTCCTCGGAGCTTCCGGAGGTCATCAACATGGCCGACAACATCATCGTCATGCGCGAGGGCAGGGTCTCGACCGTGATCCCGCGCGCGGAGGCGACGCAGGAGAACGTGCTCTCGGCCGGCATGCCGGTCGAGAAGATGGCGTAGGGGAGGGACGAACGTGCGGAGAACAAGGACGCGAATGCCCTTCTACACGCTGTTGATCAAATACCGCGAGATCGGCCTGATCGCGATCATCGCGCTTCTGATCGCGCTGGTCAGTCTGCGAAACCCGCTGTTTCTGACCGGCGACAAGATGCTGTTCATCGTCGAGGACACGGCGGTGCTGGCGGTGCTCGCGACCGGCATGATGTGCGTGCTGCTCGTCGGCTCCATCGACATTTCGATCGGAGGCATCATGGCGCTGTCGGCGATGGTGACGGGCATATTCATGCGAAACGCGCTCTCGGCCGCCGAGGTCGAGGTCCTCGTCGACGGCGTACGAACCGTCGCGACGGTCAAGCAGAGCATACCGCTTCTGTGGCTGATACTGATCGGCATGGGGGTCGGCGCGCTGTGCGGGGTCGTCAACGGCTCGATCATCGCGTACGGCAAGGTGCTGCCGATCGTGACGACCCTGGGCATGCAGTACATCCTCTACGGCCTCACGCACATCGTCTCCGACGCGCAGGCCGTCTACAAAAAGGACATGTCCGAGGCGTTTGTGAACTTCACGCGCTCGGAGTTCCTGGGCATTAACGCAAAGACCTGGATCATGCTCGCGGTCGCGGTGATCATGTATGCGTTTGTCACGTACTTCCGCACCGGGCGGCACCTGTACGCGGTCGGCTCAAACGCCGAGGCGGCCGAGATGCGCGGCGTCAACACCCGGCGGACGACTTTGCTCGCGCACGTGATCATGGGCGCGGTCGCGGGGCTCGCGGGGCTTCTCTTTGCCTCGCACGACACGAAGATCACGCAGGATTTGAAGAGCGGCTACGAGCTCTACGTGATCGCGGCGTGCGTCATCGGCGGCGTGTCGGTGACCGGCGGCGCGGGCAGGATTCAGGGCGTGCTGCTGGGAGCGCTCACGATCGGCG
>MWAC01000079.1 GCA_002068815.1 Firmicutes bacterium ADurb.Bin467
CGGCGGGGCTGATCGCCGCCGTTTCGCTTGCCCGGAAGGGCCGGCGCGTCGCGCTTGTCGAGGCGCAGGGGCGAGTGGGGCGAAAGCTGCTCGCGACCGGCAACGGCCGCTGCAACCTGACAAACGTCCGCGCGCGGCCGGAGGATTACTTCGGCGACCCGGCGCTCGTCCGGCCCGCGCTGGACGCGTTCCCGCCCCCGGAGGTGCTGAACTTCTTCGCGGAGCTCGGCGTCCCGGCGCGCATCGACGAAGAGGGGCGCGCGTACCCGATGAGCAATCAGGCGTCGTCGGTGCTCGACGCGCTTCGACTCGCCTTTTCGGAGGCGGGCGGCGAGGAGATCGCGGATTTCCGCGTCGCGGTGCTCACGAAGGAGCTCGTCGCGGAGGCCGAGGACAGGCGGCGCGTCCGCGGGGGCTGCGCGCTCGCCGCGACCGGGGGATTGGCCGCGCCGAGCCTCGGGGCGGCCGACGCGCCGTTTCTCGCTTCGCTCGGCCACGCGCTCCCGCGGCGGTTCCCGGCGCTCTCGCCGCTCGTCGCGGAGCCGATCCCGGCGCTGAAGGGGCTGCGCGCGCACGTCAAATTGTCGCTCGGCGATCGCGCGGAGGTCGGGGAGATGCTGTTCACCGAGTACGGCGTGTCCGGCATCGCCGCGATGCAGCTCGCGCGGTTTGTCAAGCCCGGCGCGACGCTCTCGATCGACTTCCTCGCGGGGGACGGGCTCGACCTCGCGGCCCGCGCCCGCGCGCTCCCGGACAGGCGCATGGAGGACTTTTTGAACGGCATCGCGCCCCGGAGGATCGGCCAGGTGATCGCCAAGGCCGCGGGGATACCGCTTCAAAAGGCCGCGCGGGAGCTGACCGATTCGGAGCTTCGCGCGCTCTCGGAGAACCTGACGGGCTTCCGGCTTCCCGTGAAGGGCGCAAAGGGCTTCGAGCACGCGCAGGTCACCGCGGGCGGGCTGACTTCGAGGGACTTCGACCCGGAGACGCTCGAGTCCCGGCGCGTGCCGGGGCTGTTCGCCGCCGGGGAGCTGCTCGACGTGGACGGGCCCTGCGGCGGGTACAACCTGCAGTGGGCGTGGGCGAGCGGATTGCTCGCGGCGCGCTCGATCGATGAGAGGCTTCGTTCATGACGGTGCGCATATCGCAATTGAAATTGCCGCTGGACTACGAAAAGACGCCCCTTGCCGCGCACGCGGCGAGGGCGCTTCGCTGCGCGGGGGAGGACATCATCTCGGTGGCGCTGCGCAGGAAATCGGTCGACGCGCGCGACAAGGCGGACATACGCTTCGTGCTGACGCTCGACGTCGAGCTCAGGCGCATGCCCCGCGCGCTCCCCGCGAACTGCGAAATCGCCGAACCGGACGCCCCGCGCGCGCTCCCGGCGCCGCGCGCGCTCGCGAGGCGCCCGGTCGTCGTGGGCCTCGGCCCGGCGGGGCTTTTCGCGGCGCTGACGCTCGCGAAGGCCGGGCTGCGTCCGGTCGTGCTCGAGCGCGGAAAGCCGGTCGACGAGCGCGCGCGGGACGTACGCGCGTTCTGGGCGGGCGGCGCGCTCGACCCGGAGAGCAACGTGCAGTTCGGCGAGGGCGGCGCGGGCGCGTTCTCGGACGGCAAGCTGAACACCGGCATCAAGGACGCGCGCTGCCGCGAGGTGCTGGAAGAGCTCTTCCGCGCCGGCGCGCCGGAGGAGATACTCTGCGAGGCCCGCCCGCACGTCGGGACGGACCGGCTGCCGGAGGTCGTCAAAAACCTCCGCGAGCGGATCGTCGCGCTCGGCGGCGACGTGCTGTTTGAGACGAAGCTGACCGGGCTCAAGGTCGAGGACGGCCACTTGCGAGGTGCAGTCGCGGAACGCGCGGGGGACAGGCTCGAGCTCGACGCCGACGACCTGATCCTCGCCGTCGGCCACAGCGCGCGCGACGTGTTCGAGATGCTCGCGGCGGCGGGCGTCCGGATGTCCCCGAAGCCGTTCTCGATCGGCGCGCGCATCGAGCACAGCCAGATATCGATCGACCGCGCGCAGTACGGGGGGAGCGCGGGCCACCCGGCGCTTCCGGCGGCGGACTACCGGTTGAGCGCGCAGCTCCCCGGCGGCCGTGCGGCGTACACGTTCTGCATGTGCCCGGGCGGGACCGTCGTCGCGGCGGCGTCGGAACAGGGCTCTGTCGTCACAAACGGCATGAGCCCGTTCGCCAGAGACGGCAAAAACGCGAACAGCGCGCTGCTCGTGTCGGTCTCGCCCGCGGATTTCCCGGGGAGCGACGTGCTCGCGGGCGTGCGGTTCCAAAGGGAGTGGGAGAGGGCCGCGTTCGAGCTCGGCGGCGGGGATTTCCGAGCGCCCGCGCAATCGGTCGGGGATTTCCTCGCGGGGAGGCCGTCCTCGGGCGCGGGGGACGTCGAACCGAGCTACCTGCCGGGCGTCAAATACGCGGACCTCTCGAAGTGCCTGCCGGACTACGCGGTTTCGGGCATGCGGCTGGCGATCGCGCTGTTCGACAGGCGGCTCAAGGGCTTCGCTTCGCCGGGCGCGATTTTGACCGGGCCGGAGACGCGCTCGAGTTCGCCGCTTCGCATCGAGCGGGACGCCGGGGGCGAGGCATCATTGAAGGGATTGTACCCCTGCGGCGAGGGCGCGGGCTACGCAGGGGGGATACTGTCCGCCGCGGTCGACGGCATCCGCGCGGCGGAGGCGCTCATAACGGATGGGGCAATTGTGTGACAAAACGGGAACATAGAGGGAAATTGCTTTCCAACGACATGGTTGTATGCTATAATACCGCAAGGCACGAGGGGGAATGTCCGGCATGGAGCAGCACTTTCGGCTGATCCTGGCCTCCGGTTCGCCGCGCCGGCACGAGCTTTTAAAGCGCATGGGATACGCGTTTGAGAGCTGCGCGCCGGACGTCGACGAGCGCGTCGAGGGGCCGGCCGAGGAGGTCGTCCGGGCGCTCGCGCAGCGGAAGGCGGGGAAGGCCGCCGAGGGGTATCCGTCCGGCGTCGTCGTCGCGTCCGACACGCTGGTGTCGCTGAACGGCCGCGCGCTCGGGAAGCCGATCGACGAAAAGGACGCGTTTTCGATGCTCCGCGCGCTGTCCGGAAACGAGCACGAGGTGTTCACCGGCGTTTGCCTCATGGACGCCGCGACCGGCCGGGTGTCGATCGAGGTCGTGCGCACCGGCGTGCGCTTCCGCGCGCTCTCTGACGCCGAAAAAATCGACGGCTCCTATGAAAACGTGATGGGCTTTCCGGTCGACGACGTCGAGCGGATGCTCAAAGAATTTCTGAAGAAACAACCCGTTCGGGAGGGGCGCTGATGGGCGTATTTTCATCCGGCGGCGTGGGAATCGACCTCGGTTCCGCGAACGTGACGATCTTTCTGGAGAACGAGGGCGTGGTGCTGCGCGAGCCGAGCTATGTGCTGTCGCTGTGCGAAAACCCGGAGCATGTGCTCGCGGTCGGTCGCGACGCGAGGCAGATGCTCGGCAGGACGCCCAGGCAGGCGGTGCTTCTCTCGCCGGTCATGGACGGCGCGGTCGGCGACCAGGAGCTCGCGTCTCTGCTCGTCCGGGCGCTGTCGGACAAGGCGATCGGCCGCAAGCGGGCGCTCGAGAGGACGCGCGTCGTCGTCTCGATGGCGCAGGGGACGACGAAGGTCGAGCGGCAGGCGCTCGAGGCCGCCGTCCGCGCGCTCGGCGCGAGAAAGGCGGCGCTGATCCGCTCGACGGTCGCCGCGGCGGTCGGCGCGGGCGTGCCGATCGCGGAGCCGAAGGGCGTGATGGTCGTCAACATCGGAGGCTCCACGACCGAGGTCGCCGTGCTCTCGATCCACGGCGTCGTCGCGACGCGCTCGATGCGCACCGGCGGCATGGCGCTCGACGAGGCGATCATCCGCTACATACGCAACGAAAAGGGGCTGGTCATCGGCCAGCGCACGGCCGAGGATTTGAAGACCGACATAGGCTCCGCAAAGGACATGGGAGCCGAGAGCGCGCAGGACGTTCTTCTGCGCGGCCGCGATGCCAGAACCGGCAAGCCCGCGACAGTGTCCGTCTCGCCGCGGGAGGTCTATCGCGCGATTCTCCCGCCTTTGCAGATGCTCTTGGAGAACATCCGCGAGGCGTTCGAGAACACGCCGCCGGAACTCGCCGCGGACATACTCGAGCGCGGCATCTACCTCTCGGGCGGCGGCGCGCGGCTCGAGGGGCTCAGCGACCGGCTCTCGGGGCTTTTGAAACTCCCGGTACATATGGGCGAAGCGCCCGAGGACGACGTCGCCGCCGGCGCGGGCGCGGTCGCCTCCGACGAAAAGCTCGCCGCGAAACTTCTGCAGACCGGCTGCCTGATCGAACTGTAAGGGGATTCGTCCAATGGCAAAGAAACGCGGCGGGCGCGCCTATTCGAAGGCGCATGTGGAAAAACAGAGGCGAAACCGTGGAAGCGCCATACGCAGGGCGCTGTTTGTCGTCGCCGTGCTCGCGATCGTCGCGGCGGCGGTGTTTTTCCTTGTGCTCCGCACGGGTTCGAAGATCTCCGTCGGCGAAAACGCGATCGGCTCGGTGCTCTCGCCGGTGCAGAACGCGTTTAGCTCCGCGACGAAGTGGGTCCGCGATTTCTTTACCAACTGGCGCGAGTACGACGTCCTGAAGGAGAGCTACGACGACCTGTACCTCGAAAACCAGCAGCTGAGCCTGCAGTTGCAAAGCGCCGAGGAGGCGTCGCGCGAGAACGAGCGGCTGAAGGCGCTTCTCGACGCGAAGGACCGCTACGAGGCGCTCGACCCGCTCTACGCGAAGGTCATCGCGTGCGACCCCGGCCAGTGGTTCGACACGTTTTCGATCAACCGCGGCGAGAGCGAGGGCGTGAAGGTCGGCATGGCCGTCGTCACCGGCGACGGGCTGATCGGCCGCGTCTACGAGGCCGGGCTCAACTACGCGAAGGTGCTGTGCATCATCGACTCCCGAAGCGCGGTCGCGACCCTCATCGAGCGCACGCGCGACAACGGCGTGATGCGCGGCCAGATCACCGCGTCGTCGTCGACGCCGGAGTGCTATGTCTACTATCTCCCGAACATCTCGAACATCGTGCCCGGGGACAATTTGATCACCTCCGGCACGGATTCCCTGTACCCGAAGGGGCTGCTCGTGGGAACCGTCACCGCCGTCAGCCGCAACGCGGGCCCCGAGGGGAACTACGTGCTCGTGCGCCCGGCGGCGGATTTCCAGCACATCGAGGAGGTGCTGATCCTGCGCACCGTCATCGAGACCGACGAGGAGCTCAACCCCGTCCCGTCGCCGCCGGCGAAGCCCGTCATCACGGCGACGCCCGACCCGGCCGCGCTGCTCGACGAAGCGGCGGACGTGGGCGACGAGGACGACGACATCTTCCACTACCCGTCGGCCATGCCCGGCACCCAGGCATCCACCGCGCCGCTCGTGGAGGAGCTGCCGGAGGACAGCTGGGTGAACGGCTAGGGGGTCGCCATGCGCAGGAGATTCATGCCGGCGGCGCTGGTGCTCGCGGCGCTCATGATCGACACGGCGGTCGTGCCGTTCGTGCTCGCGAACCCGTTCATCGTATCGCTGACGCTTGTCACGGTGCTCGAGCTCGCGATCTACCTGGGCCGCATGCACGGCATGCTCTACGGGACGCTCGGCGGGCTCTTGCTCGACATCCTGGTCGGCTACCCGCTCGGGTTCAACACGTTCCGGTTCATCATACTGGGCTTTCTCGCGGGAACCGTCGCGTATGAGCCGGTCGAGGAGCGCACGCGCAAGGCCGCGTCGAGGCTGTATCTCCGCCGGGCGCTGACGCTGTTCGCGGCCGTGCTCGCCTCCGAGATCGTCGTCTACGCCTACCAGTACTTCAACACGGCGCTCCTCAACGGCGTCTATTTTCGAAACATCGGCATTCGCACCGCGCTCTCGACGGCCCTGGGGATGCTCCTGGGGCCGATCGACGCTAGGCTCATACTCGGAAAGCCGAAGCCCTATCAGCGCACGTCCGCGAAGCGGGAGGTGAAGTCCTTTTGAAGCCCTATAAGAATCGCATATTGATCCTGTGCCTCGTGCTCGTCGCGGCGTTCACCGCGGTCTATTTCCGGATGAACGCGATGATGATCAAGAACGGCGACGCCTACGCCGAGCGCGCGAGCAGCAAGTCCACGAAGACGCTGACCCTGACGGGCATGCGCGGCACGATCTACGACGCGAACATGACGCCCATGGCCTACGACCGGCGCAGCTTCAACGTGACGTTCTACCGCGACCCGTCGAAGTCCGGAGACGTTGAGCGCGAGAGCTACACGCGCTCGATCCTCGAGGCGATACGGCTCGTCGAGTCGAACGGAAAGAGCACGATCACCGAGTTCTGGCTCAAGAAGGACGAGGACGGCGTGTGGCGCTTCGACACGGGCTCCGGCAACGAGGCGGTCGAGGCCGCGCGCGAAAAGCAGTGGCGGCAGAACTTCTACCTGGTCGACACGGCGAACATCCCCCATCCGGAAGAGGAGCTGATGAACGAGCTGCTGGATAAGTACTTCGTGCTGAAAATCCTTCGCGAGGAGATGGAGGCGCAGTACGGCGAACCGTACGCGGAGGGGCTCAAGGACGAGGACGTCGTGCTCGCAAACGAGGAAGTGGTCGTCAAGGTGCTCGCAATCTGGCAGGCGTCGCGCATGAACGCGTTCAACTCGCAGCCGGTGCCGATCGCCTACGACGTCGGCTTCGAGACGGTCTCCGAGGTCGAGGCGCGCACGATGAACCTCGACGGCATCTCCGCGCAGGAGAGCTCCGAGCGCGTCTATCCGCAGAAGAACATCGCCTGCCACGCGGTCGGCTACATCGGAAAGATCACGAGCGACGACCAGCTCGCCGCCTATAGGGCCAAGGGCTACCCGACCGACGCGATGGTCGGCGTTTCGGGCATCGAGGCGTCGATGGAGGACCAGCTCTCGCCCTACATCGCCTACCGGCAGGGCGAAAGCGTCGTCGAGATCGACACGCGCGGCAAGATCGTGCGCGAGATCGAGAACACCGCGCCCGTCGACGGAAACTCGATCGTGCTCACGATCGACCACAACCTGCAGGCGGTCATGCGCTCGGCGCTTCAGTCGACGATCAACCAGATCAACCGCGAGCAGCGCCAGCAGATGGAGAGCGGGACGTGGCAGCGCAGGAACGCGACCGAGCTCGCGCGCTACGAGGACATGGGATACCCCGTGCAATTGGCCAAGACCGGCGCGATGATCGCGATGGACCCGAACTCCGGAAGGGTTCTGGGTTACGTCAGCCTCCCGGACTACGACCTGTCGCTGTTCGAGGGCGGCATAGACCCGGGCGAGTGGTCGGAGATCGTCAACAACGAGGGAAACCCGCTGTTCGACCGCGCGATCTCCGCGAAGGACGCGCCGGGCTCGACCTTCAAGCTCTGCACGGCGCTCGCGGGGCTTGCGACCGGTGAGATCACGATCGACACGCGCATCAGCGACAGGGGCGGGTTTTACGAGACCGACAAGACGAACCCGGCGATGTGCTGGATTCCGGCCTCGCAGCGGTGGAAGCACCAGAACCAGACCGTCGTCGAGGGGCTCTCGAACTCGTGCAACTTCTTCTTCTACACGGTCGGCTACAAGGTCGGCGTCAAGCGGATGACGGAGTGGGCGGCGCAGTTGGGGCTTACGTCCCGCACGAACATAGAGCTTCCGGGCGAGGCGACGAGCTTCGTCGGCAACCAGCAGATGCTCTACGACCCGGACGTGCCGATCGCAAGCCAGCAGACCTACAAGCCGCTGATCGCCGCGAACACGCTTCGCAACCTGATCAAGGGCATCGGCGAGGAGCGCAACATCGAGTACGAGGACGAGCGCGTCAACGAGATCGTCAAAAAGCTGATGGACGTCGCGGTCAGCTACGACACGCGCGAGTCCTGGCCGAGGGCGATCCGCGACATACTCATCTACGACCTGAACCTGCCGGAGCAGTACATCTCGGCGAACTACCTCGGCAACACGATCTCGACCTACATCCAGGACCTGTACTGGACGCCGAACGAGACGATCATGATGTCCATCGGCCAGTCGATCACGCAGATCACGCCGATCGCGGCGGCGCGCTACGTGTCGGCGATCGCGAACGGCGGCACCGTCTACGACGCGCAGATCATCGACAAGATCATCGCGCCGGACGGAACGGTCGTGCTCGACAAGGAGCCGGTCGTCGCCAACAGGATCGAGACGGACGACATCTACTTCCAGAAGATACGCGAGGGCATGGAGAACGTGACCTCGGCCGAGAACGAGGGCACCGCCGGCGAGGCGTTCAAGAACTTCAAGTACAAGGTCGCGGCGAAGACGGGGACCTCGCAGAGGACGAAGATCGACGTCGAGAACAACTCGTGGCTCGTGTGCTACGCGCCCGCGGACGACCCGAAGATCGCGGTCGTCGTCTACATCCAGAACGGCTTCGCGGGCCTGCGCTCCGCGAACGCCGCGAAGGAGACGATCCGGTATTACCTCGACAACTACGGCGGCTACGAGGATTCGTCGGTGTCCGAAGAGTACACGGTGGCGGAATAGAAACGGGAGAAGGAGCCGACCGATGCGAGCAAAGCTGACGGCGCTGTTGAAGCAGCTGCGCCTGAACAAATTTGACCGGAGCCTGATGCGGTATTTCGACTGGCCGCTGTTTCTGATCGTGCTGGTCATATCGCTGTTCGGCGTCGTGTGCATCTTCTCCGCGTCGACGATCTCCGTCACGCAGACCCCCTCGACCGTCATGGAGATGCTCGAGACGCAGCCGGTCACCTACGCGCGGCTGCAGCTGATCTGGCTCGGCGCGGGCCTGCTCGCGATGATGGCGATCATCTACTTCGGCTACGACCTGTACGGCCACTACGCGAACACGTTCTACATACTCAACATCGTGCTGCTCGTGGTCGTGCTCGGCATGGACCCGAAGCGCGGCGGCATGACCGCGTTCTTCACGTGGGGCTCGACCGCCGAGCGCACGTTCCAGCCGTCCGAGGTCGGCAAGGTCGCGATGATCATCGCGTTCGCCCGCGCGTTTTCGGCGCGCGTGAAGCCCGTCATGCACGTGCGCGACCTGATCCCGCTCGTGATCTACATGGGCATACCGCTGACCCTGATCGTCGCGCAGCCGGACGTCGGAACGGCGCTTGTGTACCTCGCGGTGTTCTCGATCATGGTGTTCGTATCCGGCACGAACTACAAATTGCTGCTCGCGGTCATGAGCTGCATCGTGCTTCTGGTCATCCCGGTCTGGTATTTCATGAACTCCTCGGACAACTTCCGCATGATGCGCATTCTGATCTGGCTCGACCCGGAGAGCTACCCGGACTACGCGCGGCAGGTCATCAACGCGCAGACCGCGGTCGGCTCCGGCGGCATGTGGGGGAAGGGGATCGTCTCGCCGGGGAGCTTCGCGTCGCTCGGCTACATCTCCGACGACCATACGGATTTCATCTTCGCGATCTGCTGCGAGAGCTTCGGCATGGTCGGCGCGTCCGCGCTCGTGCTCTTGTACGCGCTGTTGCTCGGGCGGATGTTCTACCTGTCGACGAAGGCCGCGGACGCGTTCGGCGCGTACCTGATCATCGGCGTCGCGTCGATGCTCACGTTCCACATCGTCGAAAATATCGCGATGGTCATAGGGCTTTTGCCCGTCACGGGCATTCCTCTGCCGTTCATGAGCTACGGGGGCTCGAACATGATCACGAACATGCTGGGCATAGGGCTCGTGATGAACGTCGTCATGCGCTCGAGGAACAGAGAGGTCAAGAACCGGATCGTCACGAGCAGGGAGATACGGCTGTAAGGCGTCGAAAAACCTCGTTTTTCGACGCTTTGAGGCGTCCTCGCGGGCGCCTCTTGATTTATTCGAGCCTTTTGAGAAACAGCTTCGCCCTGTAAATTTGGTTTCGGGGGAAGCCCCGGGCCTGCGCGAAATGCTCGGCCTCGTCGATGGTCGCGCCCGAAAACAGCCTCTCGGCCATGGCCGCGACGGCACTTTCCCCGGCGGATGGGGGCTTCCCGATCGGGGGGAGCGCGCTCAGGTCCGCGACGACGCAATACTCGCCCTTTTCGAGGTTCGGGTTTTCGCGAAGGGCCTTCAGCGCGTCCGCCGGGGAGCCGCGCCGCATCCACTCGAATTTCTTCGTCAGGTCGCAGAACACCGCGAGCATGCACTCGGGCCATCGCTCCGCGATCCGCTCGACGAGCGCCGCGACGCGGTGCGGAGACTCGTAATAGACCGCGACCGGGACGCCCGACGCGCGCGCCGCATCGAGCGCG
>MWAC01000080.1 GCA_002068815.1 Firmicutes bacterium ADurb.Bin467
GAACGTGGCGGTGGCGGCCATCGCGATCAACTCCTGCCGCAGAGTTTGTTGTAGTCGGGCGTGTGGTGGCACTTGTCGAGCCCGGTCTCGTAGGTGATCCGGCCCTCCCGCACCAACTTCGCCAAGTGCTGGTCCAGGGTGTGCATCCCGTACTGCTGACCGGCCTGCATCGCCGAGTAGATCTGGTGGGTCTTGCCCTCCCGGATCAGGTTCCGCACCGCGGGCGTCACCGTCAGGATTTCGGTGGCCACCACACGTCCGCGACCGTCGAGATCAGCGGCCCCGCCATCAGCGCGGGGTCGAGCTTTACCGCGTGCGCGAGCATCGGGAGCACGCAGCCGAGTATGTTCGCGATCGTCACCGTCAGAAGCAGCGACAGCGCCACGACCATCGCGGACATCGGCGTCGCGCCGAAGATCAGCATCGTGATCCCGAAGTGGACGGCGCCGAGCCCCGCGCCGCAAAGAAGCCCTATGCGGACCTCCTTCCAGAGCACCTCCCACAGCATCGAGAGCGTCAGTTCGCCCAGCGCGATTGCGCGGATGATCATCGTCGAGGATTGCGAGCCGCAGTCGCCGCCCGCGTCCATCAGAAGCGGCATGCTGCTGACGACGAGGATTCCCAGCGCGCCCGAGGTCAGCAAAAACCCCTGGTAGCCCTGGATCACGCGCTCGCACAAAAGCGACGAGAGCAGGAGGACCACGAGCCACGGGATGCGGTGCATCGCCAGCATCCAGGCCGACGAGGTCGCGTAGCTCTCCTCCGAGGGCAGCATGCCGGCCATCCTCTCGAAGTCCTCGGTGTTCTCCTCCTCGATGACGTCGACGATGCTGTTGACGC
Source organism: Firmicutes bacterium ADurb.Bin467 (assembly GCA_002068815.1). GTDB lineage: Bacteria > Bacillota > Clostridia > Christensenellales > Aristaeellaceae > Pullichristensenella. The sequence continues at coordinate 841 of MWAC01000080.1, forward strand.
CGATCGCGCCGACGAGCAGACCGTCCTCGTCCGTCACCGGCAGCGACATCAGGTCGTATTTGCGCACGAGCTTCGCCGCGTGCTGCTGGTCGTCCGCCACGCTCACCGACATCACGTTCGCGTCCATCAGCGATTCGACCGGCGCGTCGTCCTTCGCAAACAGCAGCGTCTTCAGGTCCAGCGCGCCGATCAGACGGTCGTCCGCGTCGGTCACGTAGATCGTGTACATCGCGTCGCTGTCGAGCCCCGAAGCACGCAGCTCCAGCAGCCCCTCGCGCGCGGTCGTCCCGGCGCTCAGCCGGACGAATTCGGGCGTCATGATCTCGCCCGCGGTGTTCCGGATCGTCTCGGGCATTTCCCCCACTCCTTTCACAATGCAAAGCAGACGCTGCCCATTTTGGGGCAGAGCCCTTTTGCTGATGTGGAAGTGTTATGGAAATGGAGCGGGCGGCCGGCGCAAAGCCCCGGCTCTATGAAATCCCCGCAAGGAGAACTTCAGCGGACCGGCGCGGCCGACCCGACTGCATTCCAACTACTTCCGCCGCCAGCGTCGTCCACCGAGTCCACCTCCTAGAAAGTTATTGCACCCTATAACACGAATTCCCGGCCATGAATGCGTCGTCGCGCCGGATCTTTTCCCGTCCCGCTGTGTCGCCCTCCGCTCAACGTAGCTCCGCTACGCCTCGCTCCGGCTCCTAGCGGGACAGAAAAACCTCTCGCCGCTTTGGACGCATTCCTGTCCATCATTCGTATTATAGTCTCGTTCTGCTCTTATGTCAATCCGCCCGGAGCCTGTTGCGCCAGATTTTAAACCGCTCCTCCGGCTCGGCCTCGAAGCGCATGCGCTCGCCGGTCGTCGGGTGGATAAAGCCGATGACCCCGGCGTGCAAAAGCTGCCCGCCCTTGACCGGGAACGGGGATTTTTTCGGCCCGTAGGCGGGGTCGCCGAGCACCGGGTGGCCGATCGAGGCCAGGTGCACGCGAATCTGGTGCGTGCGCCCGGTCTCGAGCCCGCACTCGATGAGCGCCGCGCCCCGGAGCGGCTCGAGCACGGCCCAGTGCGTCACCGCCTCGCGCCCGTCTAAGCGGATGGCCATTTTCTTGCGGTCGGTCGGGTGGCGGCCGACCGGCGCGGAGACGGTGCCGGCCTCCTCGCGGAAATTCCCGATCACGATCGCGAGGTATCTGCGCTCGACGGTGTGCGCCTTGATCTGCGCGGCGAGCGACACGTGGCTCTTGTCGTTCTTCGCGACGAGCAAGAGCCCCGAGGTGTCCTTGTCGATCCGGTGGACGATGCCCGGGCGAATTTCGCCGCCGATGCCGGAGAGCCCGGAGAGCTTATGGAGCAGCGCGTTCACGAGCGTGCCGCCCGGGTTTCCCGCCGCCGGGTGCACGACCATGCCGGAGGGCTTGTACACGACCGCGAGGTCCCTGTCCTCGTAGAGCACGTCGAGCGCGATGTCCTCGGCCTCGGCCCTCGCGGGCGCGGCGTCGGGGACCGTCAGCTCGACCTCGTCCCGCGCGCGCAGCTTCACGCCCGCCTTCCGCGCGGGCTCGCCGTTGACGAGCGCGCGCCCCTCGGCGATCAGCGAGGAGATGCGCGAGCGCGTGAGGCCGCAGCGGTCCGCTATGTAGGCGTCGAGCCGGGCGCCGGAGTCGGCGGCGTCGACCGTCCAGGAGAGCTTTTCAGCCATGCGCGCGCCTCCGATCCGCCCGCGTGACCGCGAGCACGCACAGCGCGCAGCCGGCGAGTATCGACACGTCGGCCATGTTGAACACCGGGAAGCGCACGAAGTCGAACTCGAGGAAGTCGATCACGAAGCCGTAGCGCAGCCGGTCGTACAGGTTCGAGAGCCCGCCCGCGAGCACGAGCCACAGCCCCGCGCGCGCGGCCTTCGGCATGTTCGGATACCGGAACAGGCAGAAGGCGACGGCCGCGTTCAGGATCAGCACGACCGCGGCGATCAGCCCCGTCCGCCCGTAGAATAGCCCGAACGACGCGCCGTAGTTCTCGACGCCGCGGAAGTTCAGTATGCCCGGCACCGCGCGCACCGTGTCCGCAAGCCCCGTCGACCAGACCTTCGTCAACCGGTCGATCAAGATGACGATCGGCATAAGCCAGATCATGCTACATCTTTGCCTGAATCGCATGCACAACCTCCGCGAGGAACCCGCCGATCAGCGGGATGTTCTCCACCACAATGTTCCGGATGATGATCGCGACGAGCGCGCCCAGCATCGCGACGCCGAGCGTGATGCCGAATCCGCGCAGTATCCCCTGCAGAAGGCTGTCGATGATCAGCCGCTTCCGGTCGCAGACATACCGCATGTATTCCTCCAGCCGCATCCTCTCGAGCGAGCCGGCGATCTTTTCGAGACGCTCCACCAACCGTTCGTCCATCCGCGCGCCCCCTTCTTCCAGAATTTTACCCTGGGGGGGACGGGCGTATACTCCAAAAACGCCCTGCCCGCAGGCAAGGCGTTCCGGATCGGGCGCTACAGTCCTTAATCAGTCAAACAAGGATTCCGTATCCTTGAGGATCTTCACCTGTCCTTCGACGAGGCGGCGGAACGCGGTGCGGTAGCCGGAGATCGACTTGCGGATGCCTTCGGCCTCGGCCTTGACGGTTTCCGCCTCGGCCTTCGCGCTCGCGGCGATCTGGGCGGCCTGTTCCTCGGCGGCGGAGACGAGCTGCTGCGCCTTCTTGCGCGCGTCGGCGACGGTGTCGTCGGCGATGCGCTGCGCGCCGATCAGGGTGTCGCGCATCGCAAGCTCGAGGTTTTTGAAATAGCTCGGCTCGTCGTAGGCGGGATCGCCGCTCGGGGCGGCGGGCGCCGGGGCGACGGGCGCCGGGGCCGGCTCCTGCGCAAACAGCGGGGCGGGGGCGGACTCCGCGGCCTTCAGCTTCTCGGCGAGGGCCATGTTTTCCCGGATCAGAACGCTAAGCTGGTCGGCGATCTGGTCGAGAAAATCATCGACCTCCTCGACCATATAGCCGTCGCGCTTCTGGCGGCTGAACTCTTTTTCCTGAATATCTTTCACACTGATCGGCATGTTCTCTCTTCCTTTCGTAGCTAGAAGTGCACAGGTGCTCTGCTTCGATATTCGGCAATGCCGGAAGAAATCCTCCCTGCGCGCCGAAAAGTTGAATTTTCTTCACTTTCCGAACATGAAGATGCGCACGCCGAGCCGCCCCTTGCGGGTCTCGCCGGTGATCTCGGCGAGCTTGAACCGTCCGTAGCCGCGCGCGGAGACGATGTCGCCCGCCGAGAGCTTCGCGTCCGGCCGCGGGTTGACTTCGTGGTTCACCTTGACGAGCTCCGACGCGATCAATTTCTGCGCGGCCTCGCGGGACAGGTGAAGCGCCGAGGCGACGAGCGCGTCGAGCCGCTCGGACGCGACCGTCCTGTACGAGATTGCGCCCCCGGGCTCCGGCGCCTCGAAGTCGCCCGCGTCGCGCTCGATTTCGAGCCGGACGCGCCCGGCGGACTCGAGGTTCAGGAGCACGTAGTCCGCGACGTCCCGGTGGACGAACGCGAGCGCGTGGTCGGAAAGCACCGCGATGTCCCCGAGCGACGCGCGCACGATGCCCAGCGCCATGATCGCGCCGAGTATGTCCCGGTGGCCGGGCGAGCCGTACCTCGGGTTCCACGAGAGCCTGAGCCGCTCGATCGGCCAATTTCCCGGCTCGTCCGTGTAAAACGCGGCGACGCGCCTCTCCGCGCCCGGGTATCCGCCGAAGAAGTCCACCTGGCAGCCGGCGGCGTTCGCGGCGGCCCGGGCGGCGACTTCCAAGGGGGGCTCGAGGAAGCGCGTGTGCGCGGGCTCGCCCGTGCGCGATGCGCGCAGCGCCAGCTCCCGAAGCCGCTTCTCGCCGAGGTCCCCGTCCATCACAGCCCCATCGGGAAGAAGACCCGCCAGTAGAGCATCCAGAGCAGCTCGTTCGCGATCGATATGCCGATCACCGAGAACCAGATCGTGAAGTCGATCGGCAGCCCCGTGCGCCGCATCACCCACATCGCCGGGCGGCGAAACGGCACGACGAACGGGTAGACGAACTTCGCGAGCAATTGCATCAGCCGGTTGTTGAACCGAAGAAGCGTCAGGAGCCAGTACGCGAGGATCGCGGTTCGAACGACCCAGAGGAAGATATCGACCGTCCGGAACACGGCGTACATCGTCATCGGCTAGAACCTCCGCTCGACGTCGTAGGTCTCGTTGACCTCGACGGTGTTCGGCGCGAGCACGTACGTGCGGTCGGACGCCTTGCGGATCGTCGCGCTCAGCGCGAATACGGCGCCGGAGAGCGTGTCGATCGCGCGCTGCGTGAGCTTCGGGTCGATGCCGTCCAGCGTCAGTACGACGACGTTTCCGGCGATCAGGCTGTCGATCACGTCGCAGCAGTCCTCGAGCGTGTTCAAAGAGCACATCAGCGTCCGCTGGCGCGCGCGGGGCGCGGGGCGGGGCTCCGCGGGGGCGCGGGGCGCCGGCGCATCGAGGTTTGAGAAGCGGGAGGCCGCGCGCG
>MWAC01000081.1 GCA_002068815.1 Firmicutes bacterium ADurb.Bin467
TCTGGGAAATGATCGGGTTTTTGCGCAGGGCATCCATCAAGTCGCGCATCCTGGATAGCCCGTCCTTGCCCTGAAGCGCGACCGACACCGTGCGCTCGCCGAAGTAGCCGTATTGCTTGTACAGCGCCTCGATCGCGTCGAGCAGCGTCATCCCCCGACGCTTGTAGAAGCAGGCGGCTTCCGCGATCAGCATGCAGGCGTTGACGCCGTCCTTGTCGCGGACGTCCGTGCCCGAGAGGTAGCCGTAGCTCTCCTCGAACGCGAACTCGAACGTGAATTCGCCGCTCTCCTCGAACTGCTGTATCTTCTCGGCGATGAACTTAAAGCCGGTCAGCACGTCGAACAGCGCCGCGCCGAAGTCCCTGCAGATCGCGCGCGCCATCTCGGTCGTCACGATCGACTTCACGACCGCGGCGTTTTCCGGGAGCTTCCCGAGCGCCTTCTTCTGGGACAGGATGTAATGCAGCAAAATGCAGCCGATCTGGTTGCCGTCCAAGAGCTTCGCCTCGCCCGACGCGGTCAGGCACGCGACGCCGACGCGGTCGCAGTCCGGGTCGGTCGCGACGCAGAGGTCGGCCTTGAGCTTCTCCTGCAGCTTGATCGCGAGGTCGAACGCGTCGCGCTCCTCGGGGTTCGGGACGCGGACCGTCGGGAACGCGCCGTCCGGCAATTCCTGCTCGGGCACGACGTGCACGTTCTCGATGCCGATCTCCTTGAGGATTCTTCTAACCGGCACGTTTCCCGAGCCGTGCAGCGGCGTATAGACGATCTTGAGCTCCTTGCCCATCGCGCACGCGAGCGGCGGGTTCACGAGCAGCCCCTTGACGGCCTCGATGTACCGGTCGTCGATGTCCTTGCCGATGGTGACGAGAAGCCCGGCCGCGCGCGCCGCTTGTTCGTCCATCGGCTTCGCGTCGAAGTAGCCGATGTCTTTGAGCTTCTCGGTGATCCCGTCCGCGCGCTCGGGCGGGAGCTGGCCGCCGTCCTCCCAGTAGACCTTGTAGCCGTTGTACTTGGGCGGGTTGTGGCTGGCGGTGATCACGATGCCGGCGAGGCAATTGAGCCGCCGGACCGCGAACGAGAGCACCGGCACCGGGCGCAGCGCGTCGAACAGGTACGCCCTAACGCCCTGCGACGCGAGCACGAGCGCCGCCTCCTTCGCGAATTCCCGGGAGAAGCGGCGGGAATCGTAGCCGATCGCGACGCCGCGCTCCGCGCCGCCGTTTTCCCTGACCAGCGCGGCGAGCGCGAGCGTCGTGCGGCCGACCGTATAGCGGTTCATGCGGTTCGTCCCGAGCCCGAGCACGCCGCGCATGCCGGCGGTGCCGAACGAGAGCTCGCGGTAGAAGCGGTCCTCGAGCTCCGCGGGGTCTTCGGCGGCCGCGCGGAGCTCCCGCCCGGCCGCCTCGTCCCCGGCGGTGCCCGCAAGCCACCTCCGGTATTCGTCGATGTGGCTCATAGGCTCTCCTTCTGCCGGGTGAGCCTGCTCAGGTGCGCGCGCTCCTGCCCGGCGATCTCGAGGAACGTCCCGCGCGCCTTCTCGTCGCCGCTCATGCGCGCGAGCTCCGCGTAGAACAGTATCGAGTCCTTCTCCGACTGTATCGCGTGGTCGAGCACGGCGTGTATGTCGTCGAAGCCCTCCTTGCGCAGCGCCATCAGCCCGCCGGGGAACACGATGTCCGCCGCGATCGCCGACAGGTACGCGTTCGACTCGTCGTCGTAGGGGTCGAACGTGTCCCGGCTGCGCGCCGCCTCCTCGTAGAGCCGGTTGAACTCCCGGAGGTGCTGGCGCTCGTCCTCGGCGAGCGATTCGAGCATGTCGATGACCTCGCGCTTCCTGCTCACGCGCGCGGCGTTGCGGTAGAAGGCCTCGCCGCGCTTCTCCATCTCGCAGGCGATGCGCAGGCCCTCCAGGTCGTTGAACACGTGCATACGGGCGCCTCCCCTCCGGTCATTTGTCCTTGAAGTACTCGTTCAGGTCGGAAACCAGCTTGTCCGCGTCGGTCCCGTGCGCGGCGCACGCCATCCCGATCGGTTCGCCCGTCGCCCCGGGGCAGTGCAGGCAGTGCATGCCGTAGCGCATGAAGATGGGCGCGCAGCCGCGATCGATTCTGAGCACTTCGCCGATGGTCATGGTCTTGTCGATGGTCATGTCGCAATCCTCCCAAATTGATTGTCCGTTTCTCCCATTTTACACCAGAACGCGTCGAAAAGCAAGCCGGATTGCCCCGCGCGCGCCTGCATCAAGATGCTATAAAGATGCTCCCCTCCCATTGTGGCGGAATTGTCAACGCCCCGCGTATCTGCTATAATGGGAGTGAAATCGCTCGAGGTGGTTTGAATGAAGTTTGTCAAGATGCACGGCCTGGGGAACGACTACGTGTTCCTGGGGCCGGAGGAGGCCGTGCGCGTCTCCGATCCCGTGAAACTGTCCGTCCGGGTGAGCCGCGCGCACTTCGGCGTGGGCTCGGACGGGCTGGTGCTGATCCTCCCCTCCGACGTCGCCGACGCGAAGATGCGCATCTTCAACCGCGACGGCAGCGAGGC
>MWAC01000082.1 GCA_002068815.1 Firmicutes bacterium ADurb.Bin467
CTTGTACTTCCGGACGACCGACGACATGCTCAGGGAGTTCGCGTACCTCGGAAAGGACACGGCCTCGCGCGTGGTCATAGACGCTCCGAACCGCATCTCGGACATGATCGGGGAGCCGAAGCTGTTCATCCCGCACCCGGAGGGCAAGGAGACGTTCCAGCCGCACTGGGACGGCGCGGAGGACGAGCTCCGGGAGATCACGCTGCGCCGCGCGCGCGAGATCTACGGCGAGACCCTCCCTTCGATCGTCCAAAAGCGCATCGACAAGGAGCTCGGCGCGATCATCGGCTACGGCTTCTCGACGCTGTACATGATCGCGGTGAAGCTCGTCGGAAAGTCGCTCGCGGACGGCTACATCGTCGGCTCGCGGGGATCGGTCGGCTCGTCGCTCGTCGCGTACCTGTCCGGCATCACCGAGGTCAACTCGCTGCCGCCGCACTACATCTGCCCTTCCTGCCGGCACTGCGAGTTCGACGTATCGAAGCTCGGAAAGACCGGCCTCGACCTGCCCGCGAGGGACTGCCCCGAGTGCGGGCACAGGATGGGAAAGGACGGGTTCAACATACCGTTCGAGGTGTTCCTGGGCTTCAAGGGCAACAAGGTGCCCGACATCGACCTGAACTTCTCCGGCATTTACCAGCCGACCGCCCACAACTACGTCAAGGAGCTGTTCGGGCCCGACTACGTGTTCCGCGCGGGCACGATCGGGACCATCGCCGAAAAGACGGCCTACGGCTACGTGCTCAAATACATGGAGGAGCGGAACCTGAGCTTCACGAACGCCGAAAAGGAGCGGCTCGCGCGCGGCATCACCGGCGTCAAGCGCACGACCGGGCAGCACCCCGCGGGCATGGTCGTGCTGCCGGTGGACTACGAAATCTACCAGTTCACGCCGATCCAGCACCCGGCGGACGACACGGAATCGGAGACCGTCACGACGCACTTCGACTTCGGCTCGATGCACGACGTGCTGGTCAAGCTCGACATACTCGGCCACGACGACCCGACGATGCTGCGCAGGTTGCAGGACCTGACCGGCATCGCACCGGCCGACGTGCCGCTGAACGACCCCGAGGTGTTCTGGAAAATCCTCTCGCTGTTTTCGTCGCCGGAGGCGCTGGGGCTTTCGGAGGACGCGCTCGGCACGCCGACGGGCACGCTCGGCATCCCGGAGTTCGGCACGCGGTTCGTGCGCAATATGCTCGTCGAGACGCGGCCGCGGTCGATGGAGGAACTGATCCGCATCTCGGGCCTCTCGCACGGCACCGACGTCTGGGTCGGCAACACGCAGGATCTCGTGCACCAGGGCGTGCCGCTGGGCGATTGCATCTGCACGCGCGACGACATCATGAACGCGCTGATCGACCTGGGCGTCGACCCGGAGGTCGCGTTCAAGACGATGGAGTCGGTTCGAAAGGGCAAGGGGCTCGAACCTTTCATGGAGGAGGCAATCGGACAGGTCGCCGCGCCGGACTGGTACATAGGCAGCTGCAAGAAGATCAAGTACATGTTCCCGAAGGCGCACGCGGTCGCCTACGTGCTGATGGCGCTTCGGATCGCGTACTTCAAGATATTTTACCCGGCTGCGTACTACGCGTGCTTCCTCATGCGAAACGCGGATGCGTTCGACGCGACGCGCATGGTCGCGCGCGACATAACCGTGCTTCGCGCGATGATGGAGGAGATCGACGGCCTCGAGCGGCAGGAGCGCGAGCGCAAGGAGAACGAGTACGCGCTGCTCGAGAGCCTCGTCGAGATGAATCTGCGCGGCGTTTGCCTGCGCCCGGTCGACCTGTACAAGTCGCACGCGACCGACTTCCTGCTGACGGACGGCGAAATCCTGCCGCCGATCTCGTCGCTGCCGGGCGTCGGGCAGCAGGCCGCCGAGGGGCTCGCCCGCGCGCGCGAGGCGGGGCCGTTCCTCTCGCAGGACGACATGCAGCGCAGGAAGGTCGCGAAGTCCACCGTCGAGGCGCTCAAGCTCGCAGGATGCCTGAACGGGCTCCCGGAGAGCAGTCAGGTCACGCTGTTCGAGTTCGGAATATAGCGCGCGCCGAAGGGAATTTTTCTTAAAACCGGGAACCTTTTCCTGCCGGGCGCGTCTATATAAAGGTTCCATGGAATTTTGGAGGTGGAAGGACATGAGGAAGACCCTGGCATTCTGTCTTGTGTTGCTGCTCGCGCTCTTGGGCGTCGCGCACGCGGAGTCGGCGGCGGAGGAAGCGCCGCTCGCCGTTCTGGTCGCCCGCCTGGAGGCCGACGGGAGCTACAGCTACGCGCTTCTCGGCGAGGGCGACGGCACCGAGGCGTTCGCGAGCCTCGCCGGCGAGGGGGAGACCTATGAGGAGCGGTTCGCCGCGCTCTGGGAGGCCGTATCGAAGCTCAATCCGGCGCTGTCCGTCGAGGGCGGCGAGGATGTGCTTTCGTTCTCGCTGGGCTTCGGCGCGGACGGAAGCATCGTGCAGGCGAGCCTTGGCGCGGAGGCGGCTGCGTCGCTCGAGGGCAAGATCGCGTTTGCGATCGTGATCGGCAGCTTCGCGTCAGCGAATCCCGCCGTGACCGGCGAATGCGAGGTCTATATATGGGACCTCAGCGGCATCCGCAAGCTCAGCGGCGAGCCTGCCGAGGGCGTCGCGATGGGCCTCTGCCCGAACTGCGGCGGCATCGACGACGGCAGCGCCGAGCACGACGAGGTCATCAGCAAGTTCTGCAAGGAAGGCCACACGAAGTGCATGGACGATCCTGAGCACTATTGCGACCCGGACGACGGCGGCTGCGGCAGGACCTACCCCTGCTCGAAGTCGAACAGCCACACGAAGTGCATCAAGTGCGGCAAGCTCTGGTGCTACAAAAAGCACGGCGACCACAAGGAGCTCGCGTGCGGCCACCGCGGCTGCGAGGTCTACGGCGAGGAAGAGAAGCACGCGAAGTGCCCCGCCTGCGGGGGATACCTCTGCGACGGCAAGGACCACACGCTGGCTGCGTGCGGGAAGCACCATCTGGGCGCGCAGGGCAATCACGCCAAGGCGACGTGCGGCATCGACGGGCACTTCAACTGCGACGGCAAGGACCACAGCGGAGCCGCGCCCTGCGGCATATCCGGTCACCTCATCTGCGACGGCCTCGATCACTCGGAGGCGAGCTGCGAAATTGACGGCCACTACAACTGCGACGGCAAGGACCACACGAAGCTCGACTGCGGACACTATGTCTGCGTGGACGGCCCCCATGCGCTGGTACAGGCGCCCTGCAATCTGCCGGGGCACTACGTGTGCGTCGGCGTGCATGACCAGGCCATCTGCGGCGTTCAGGGCCACTACGTGTGCGATAACAGGTTCCACGATCTCATAATTTGCAACCTCCCGTCCCCGCCCGTCTAACCCGACGTTCCGCGGCGCGCCCTTCGGGGCGCGCTTTTTTTGAGGGCGCGTTGACATGGAAAATTCTGTGTTGTATACTGGAAGCACGGATTAAGGATGGGGGAACGGAGGGGGAACGCATGGGCGCAAGGAGGGTTCTCGCCGCGCTGACCGCATTCGCGCTGCTGCTGGGCGGAGCGATTGCGGAGGGGAAGTGGAGCGTCGCGCCGCCGAAGGAGGAAGCCGCGTTTGACGGGGCGCACTACACCGCGAAGGGGCGACTCAGCGCGGAGGTCGAGGTCGCGCCCGGCGGACACGAACCGTCCGCGGCGGTGGGCTATGAATTCGAGCTTTCCGTGCGCGAGGCCGCGGACGGCTGGAACGCGGAGCTGGTCCTCGACCAACTCCTGACGTTCACCGGCAAGGAGCCCGCGCTTTCGAGCCGTATCGAGGCGTCGCTTTCGATCGGCACCGCGGGCGGGAGCGGGCTTCTGAAGTACACTTCGTTCGATTCGCTGGGCAATCCGAAGTTTGAACGGCGATATTCCGCCGCGCTGGACGAGGATTTTCGGCTGACCGTGCGCGACGAATCGACCGGCGAGGTGATCCTCGACAGCGGGTCGGGGGCAATGATCGGTCCGTCC
>MWAC01000083.1 GCA_002068815.1 Firmicutes bacterium ADurb.Bin467
GCCGGACTCGACCGCCGAGGCGGTCAGGCAGGCGCTCCACAACAGCGGCGGCATGCGCTTCCGCGACTACCTCGCCGCGCTGGAGAACGGCGCGCGCTCGGTCATCGGCGTGGCGCTCGCGTGCGGCGTCGCCGGCATCATCTCCGGCATGATCTCCCTGACCGGCGTCGGCGCGAAGCTCGGCGCGGGGCTTACGCACATCGCCGCCGGGAACGTGTTTCTGCTCTTGTTCTTCACGATGATCACGTCGATCATCCTGGGCATGGGCGTCCCGACGACGGCGAACTACCTGATCACCTCGACCATGATGGCGACGGTCGTCGCGCGCGCGCTGAACCCGGCGCTCGACGTGACCGACGGCATGCAGCTTCTGCCGGCGCACATGTTCACGTTCTACTTCGGCATCGTGGCGGATATCACGCCGCCGGTCGCGCTCGCGGCGATGGCCGGCTCGGCGATCGCAAAATCCGACCCATTGAAGACCGGCTGGCAGGCGACGAAGTGCGCGATCGGCGCGTTCATCGTGCCCTACGTGTTCGCGCTCAACCCGCAGATGCTCATGATAAACGTGCACATACTCGAGCTCGTGCAGATCATCATCACCTCGTGCCTGGGCATGTGGGTCATCAGCATGGCGGTCGTCGGCCACTGGAGGGCGAAGCTGAACATACTCGAGCGGCTGCTCGCGTTCGTCGGCGGCCTCGGCATGGTCATCCCCGGCTGGGAGACCGACCTCGCGGGCCTCTCGCTCGCCGCGTTCGTCGTGCTCTGGCAGCTCTCGAAGGAAAAGAAGCTCAAGGCAAAGGCGGCGCCGACCGCCGCGTAGACCCAAACAAAACCGCCCGGGCTTAGATCCCGGGCGGCGGTGTTTTTGGGATTTATCGGAGCATCGCGTACTCCCCGACGGTCTCGAACCCGAGCCTCCGGTAGATGCGCCCGGCGTCCGGGTTGTCGTAGAACAGGCAGAGGAACCGCTTTCCCTCGGCGAAGTTCTCCGCGCAGAGCTTTGCGACCGCGTGCGACGCGTAGCCGTTTCCGCGGTGCCCCGGCAGCGTCGCGACCGCGACGACCATCGCGCTTTGGCTGTTCGCCGCGGTCGTGTTCGCGGTCGCGACGAGCAGATCGCCGACATACACGCCGTAGAGAATCCCCCCGTGCTCCAGGTTCTCGCGTATCCGCCCGGCGCCCCGCTCGACGGCGTTCTCGCCGCGGTAGCTGTCGGCGAATTCCTCGATGCCGGAGAGCAGCTTCGCGACGTCCCCCGAGAACTCGGGCGGGAGCCTTTTCAGCTCCGCGCCGTCCGGCAGCGGGCGCAGGAAACCGGCGGTCAACCGGGTCAGCCGGCTCATGTACGTCGAGGTCGCGCGCTTGTCCGGGAAAAACGGCGCGAGCCTCCGGACGAGGTTCGTCTTTCCGCTCAGGCACTCGACCTCCTTGCCGTGAAGGAACGCGGCGACCTCCTCGACCGGATAATCCTCGCGCTGGGAATAGAGGATGTACAGGTCGTAGAACTTGAGCAATATGCAGTTCCACGCGTCCCCGTCCGCGGACGCGAACACCTCGACCGGCCCGCCGTCGACGCCGAAGTTCTCGATATCGCCGAAGATGAACAGATTCACCTCCGGCTCCGGCGCGATGTAATCGAATATGCGCGCGCGGTCCGCCTCGGTCAGCTTGATCATGAAATGCCCTCCCTAAATCTCTCCCGCGACGTCCGCGATGCGGCTGCCGAGCCCCCGTTGAAGCCGCTCGCGGTCGGGGAGCGACGAGCAGAGCACCCAGCCGTCCCCCTCGAGCGCCGCCCCGTCGGTGCCCGCGGGCACGAGCGCGCTCTCGAACGGCCCGAGGTCGAGCGCGCCGCCGGCCCAAGAAAGCCGCATCGGGGCGATCGGCGTCAAAAGCAGCATCCGCCCGGGGTCGAGCGGCATCGTCCCGGACACGTTCAGCCGAGAGAGCTGAAAGTGTTGATCGAGGATGTAGTGCGTCGCGCTGCCGCCCGAAACGAGCTCCGTCGCGCCGCGCGCCTTCGGGGACTTCCGGTTTGCAACGCTCACGTCGAGCGCCTTTTCGACGTGCAGCGCGCGGGGCTTCCCGTCCGCCCCGACGCGGCCCCAGTCCCAGATGCGGTAGGTCGCGTCGGACGGCTGCTGAATCTCGTAGCAGACCAGCCCCGCCCCGAGCGCGTGCACGGTGCCGTTCGGCAGGTAGAACACGTCGCCGGGCCGCGCGTCGATCCAGTTGAGCCAGTTTTCGAGCTCGCCGGACGCAATGAGGGCGTCGAGCGGCGGCGCGCCGTCCTTCAATCCGCAGCACAGCGTCGCGCCGGGCTCGGCGTACAGCACGACCCACGCCTCGCTCTTGCCGGGCTTGCCCTCGTGCTCGAGCGCGTACCCGTCGCCCGGGTGCACCTGCACCGACAGCGGCTCGCGCGCGTCCAGGAGCTTCAAAAGCAGCGGAAACTCGCCCGGCCGCCCGGTCAGCGCCTCGCCCCAGAGCGCGAGCACCTCGGAGAGCGATTTCCCGGCGAGCTCCCCGTTCCGGACGACGCTCTCGCGCCCCGGAAGCGCCGAAATCTCGAGGCTCTCGCCGACCGGCCCGTCCGGGGCGGGCTTTCCGAACGCGCCGCGGAGCAGCGCGCCGCCCCACGGCGTCTCCTCGCCGCGCCGGAAATACGGCGCCATCGACAGCGGATACGGCTGCATGAAACGTCCCTCCCCTACTCCGAACAGGCGACCTTCGCGGTGCGCCGCATGCCGAGCACGTAGTACTCGATCTTGAGTTCGCGCCCCTCGAGATCCCCGCCCGCGCGCGCGATCACCTTGAGGTTTAAGGAATTGCCCCCGCGCGCCGGGACGTCGATCGCCTCGGTGCCCTTCGAATACACGGCGACGTCGCCCGGCGCCGGCGCAAGCTCCGCGGTCAGCCACTCGGCGGCGAACAGGCCGCGGTTTCGGAAGTCGAAGTTGATGTCGATCAGCACGTAATCGGACGCATCGCCGAGCGCCTCCGCCGAAAAGACCTGCGGCGCGATGCCCGCCGTCAGCACGTCCGCGACCGCCTCAAACGCCCCCGAAGCATCTTTGGCCGGCACAGCGGCGACGCGCGCATCGACCGAGAGCGTCCCTCCGGCAAAAAAACTCGCGATCAACGCAATCAGCAGGATCGCGACAACCGACAGAATCCCCGCGGCGACCTTCATAAAGCGCATGCTCCTTCCAAAATCCAACACCCTTTATATTAGCACGCGCGCGCGCCTCTGTCCATATATGACGCTTTTTTTTCACATTGAAACCGCGGAATGATGATTGCGTTTCAGGGGAAAATGATATATGATAACGGATACGTGAGTATGGGGAGGGATGGGCATGGCCGAAAAGCTCGTGCTTTTGGACGGGTACAGCCTGATGTACCGGGCGTTCCACGCGCTGACCACGCCCATGACCGCGCCGGACGGGACGCCGACGAACGCGGTGCACGGGTTCCTGCTGATGCTGTTCAAGGTGCTGCAGGACGAGAAGCCGGACGCCGTCGCGGTCGCGTTCGACGTCGGCCACCGAACCTTCCGGACCGACCTGTTCGACGGCTACAAGGCGACGAGGAAGCCCATGCCCGACGAGCTCCGGCAGCAGGACCCGGTCATCCGCGACCTGATCCGGCGGATGGGCATCGCGATCCTCGAAAAGGAGAACTTCGAGGCGGACGACATCCTGGGCACGCTGTCGCTCGAGTGCGAGAGGCGCGGCGTCGACGCGGTGCTCGTGACCGGCGACCGCGACGCGTTCCAATTGGCCGGCGAGCGCACGTCCATCCTCTACACAAAGCGCGGCATCTCGGACACCGAGCGCGTGACGCCGAAGTGGATTCTCGAAACCTACGGCGTGACGCCCGGCCAATTGATCGACGTCAAGGGGCTGATGGGCGACGCGTCCGACAACATCCCCGGCGTGCCGGGCGTCGGCGAAAAGACGGCGCTTCGGCTGATTTCCGAATACGGCTCGCTCGAGCGGGCGCTCGACCGCGCGGACGCGGACGAGAAGGGAAAGCTCCGCGAGCGGCTGCTCGAATACCGCGAACAGGCGGAACTGAGCAAGCGGCTCGCGGCGATCGACCGGCACTCGCCGATCGACTGGGCGTTCGACCGCTGGCGCATCTCGAAGTTCGACGGCGCGCTCGGGCGGCTCCGCGAGCTCGGCATGGCGCAGTCCGCGAGGCGGCTCAAGGAGATTCAGGAGGCGCTCGCGCCGGCGGCCGTTGCCGAAACCGCGCGGAGCGAGCCCGTCCGGAAGCTCTCGGGAATCGAGGAAGTCCGCGAGCTCTGCCTCGCGCTCGCGCCGAAGGCGAAGCGCGTCGCGGCGTTTGTCGGAAATGACTTCTCGATCGCGACCGACCGATCGCGGCTCTCCGTCCCGCTCGGCGGCGACCTCCTGTCGCTCGGCGTCACGCGGGACGAGGCGCTCGAGGCGGCGCTGCCGCTCCTCGCGGCGACCGCGGAGCCCGCGCTCTACGACGTCAAGTCGCTCGGGCGCGTCTGCGGGATCGTGTCCCCGGACGCGTTCGACGCGCTGCTCGCGGCCTACGCGCTGAATCCGCAGCGGCCGTCGTTCGCGCTGAAGGAATTGTCCGAGGAGGCTGCGGTCCCGTGGGACGAGATGTGCCCCGCGGAATCCCTCTACAATTTATCGCTCTTCCAGCGCGAGCGGCTCAAAAGGGACGGGCTCGAGTTCGTCTACCGCGAAATCGAGCGTCCGCTGTTAAACGTGCTCTACGACATGGAGCGCGAGGGGTTTTTGATCGACGCGAGCGTGCTCGAGGCGCTCGGGCGCTCGTTCCGCGCGCGCATCGACGAGCTCGAGCGGGAGGTCCGGCTGCTCGCGGGCGAGGAGGTCAATCTGAAGTCGCCGAAGCAGCTCTCCGACCTGCTGTTCAACCGGCTCGGGCTCCCGAAGCCGAAGAAGACCTCGAGCGGCTACGCGACGACGAGCGCCGAGGTGCTCGAGTCGCTCGCGGACGACTACCCGATCGCCGCAAAACTGCTCGAGTACCGCAAGTACCAGAAGCTCGACAGCACGTACATCCAGGCGCTGATCAAGCTCCGGGACAGGGAGGGGCGCGTGCACTCGTCGTTCGACCAGGTCTCGACCGCGACCGGGCGATTGAGTTCGAATGAGCCGAACCTGCAGAACATCCCGGTGCGCACCGACCTCGGCCGCGAGATACGCGCCGCGTTCATCGCGCGCCCGGGGTGGCGGCTCATCGACGCGGACTACTCGCAGATCGAGCTGCGCGTGCTCGCGCACATGTCCGGCGACGAGGTGATGCAGAGCGCATTTCTCGAGGGGCAGGACATCCATAGGCGAACCGCCGCGGAGGTCTACGGCGTGCCGCTTAACGAGGTCGCGCCCGCGATGCGCTCGGCGGCGAAGGCGGTCAACTTCGGCATCGTCTACGGCATCTCGGACTTTACGTTGGCCAAGAACATCGGCGCCTCGCGGCAGGAGGCGCGCGCGTTCATGGACCGCTATTTCCACCGCTACCCCGGCGTCAAGCGGTACATGGACGAGGCGATCGCGCTCGGCAAGGAGCGCGGGTACGCCAGGACGCTCTTCGGCCGCAGGCGCTATCTGCCGGAAATCAAGAGCTCGAACTACAACGTGCGCGCGTTCGGCGAACGCTGCGCGATGAACAGCCCGATCCAGGGCACCGCCGCCGACATCATCAAGCTCGCGATGATCCGCGTCCACGAGGCGCTCGCGCGGGAGAAGTTGCAGGCGAAGCTGATCCTGCAGGTGCACGACGAGCTGATCGTCGAGGCGCCGGAAAACGAGGTCGGGCGCGTGAAGGCGCTGTTGACCGAGAGCATGGAGGGCGTGATCGAGCTCGCGGTGCCGCTCAAGATCGATCTATCCGTTGGGAGGGACTGGCGTGCGTGCAAATAAACCCTATATCATCGGCCTGACCGGGGGCATCGGAACCGGCAAGAGCGAGGCGGCGAAATTCCTCGAGACGCTGGGCGCCGTGCAGGTCGACGCGGACGAAATCTCGCACGGACTGACCGCCCCCGGCGCGGAGGCGCTTCCGGAAATCCGCGAGGCGTTCGGCAACGGCGTGTTCGAGCCGGACGGCTCGCTCAACCGCAGGGAGCTCGCGCGCGTCGCGTTCGAGGACCCGGGAAACCGCAGGAAGCTCGAGGCGATCCTGCACCCGCGGGTGCAGCGCGAGATGATGCGCAGGATCGACCTGGCCGCGGAGGAAGGCGTCAAGGTCGTGTTCCTGAACGTGCCTCTGTTGTTTGAGACCGGCGTCGACGCGCTCTGCGACGAGACGTGGGTGCTGCTCGCCAACCCCGAGACGCAGGTCGCGCGCGTGATGATGCGCGACCGCGTCGAGCGCGAGGACGTCGAGATACGCATCGTCAACCAGATGGCCAACGAGGAGAAGGCCGCGCGCGCGACGGTCGTCGTGTCGACCGACCGGCCGATCGAAAAGACGCAGGCGGAGCTCGCCGCGCTGTACCAGCAGGTGCTCAAAAAGCTGTGACCGGAGGGCGACAGATGTACGCAGGAAGCCGCGGGGCGAAGGCCCGGCGCAAATACAGGCGCAGGCGCGGCCGCGCGGCAAGGCCCCTGATCGCGCTCGTCGCATTGATGCTCGCCGCGGCGGGCGTGCTCCTCTACCTCCGCGCGCGCGAGGCCGACCTGATCC
>MWAC01000084.1 GCA_002068815.1 Firmicutes bacterium ADurb.Bin467
CGGCCGAGCACGCTGACGTCCTCGAGTGCGAAGTGGATCGCCATCCCCTGCCGCGTGACGACCATCAGCGACGGGTTCTCCGCCGGCCGCACGACGCACAGCAGCCTGTCCCCGTCGCGAAGCGTCAGCGCGGCGTACTTCGCCTTGCGGACGTTGAGGTCCAGGACCGCCATCCGCTTGATCAGCCCTCTGGCGGTCGCGAGCGCGGCCTCGCCCGACCAGTCGCCGGGGTGCAGCACCCCCACGAGCTTCTCGTCCTTCGAAAGCCCCGCCAGGATGCCCCCCAGCGGCAGCCCCCTGTCCTTCGGCCGGCACTCCGGCACCTGCGAAACCGGCACCGGGTAGCAGTTTCCGAGGTCGGTGAAGAACAGGAGCCGCTCGTCGGTCATCGCGTCGATCACGCACTTCGGCGGCTCCGCGCCCTCGAGCGCCTTTTCGAGCGCCCTGCGCGGGAAGCGCCGAACGAAGCCCGCGCGGGTCACGACGACGGACGCCTCGTCCGCGACCGGAGCCTCCTCGTCGATCACGATCTGGTCGAACGACCCGACGAGCCTCGTGCGCCGCGCGTCCTTGAACTTCTCGCGAATCTCCGAGAGCTCCCCCTTGATGACCTCCATCAGCTTCTTCTCGCTCTTCAAAATCTCCATAAGCCGCCTGATCAGCCGCTCGATCTCCTCGTACTCGCGCCGGAGCGAAAGGATCTCGAGGCCCGTCAGCCGCTGCAAACGCATGTCGAGTATCGCCTGCGCCTGAATCTCCGTCAGCGAAAACCGCCGAACGAGCCGCTCGCGCGCCTCCTTCGGGGTCTTGCTCGAGCGGATCAGCCGGATGACCTCGTCGAGGTTGTCGACGGCTACGATCAGCCCCTCGAGGATGTGCGCGCGCGCCTGGGCCTGCTCCAACTCGAAGCGCGTGCGGCGCGTGACGACCTCCTTCTGGTGGCGGATGTAGTGCGAAATGATGTCCTTGAGCCCCAGCTGCACGGGCTTCCCATGCGCGATCGCGACCATGTTGACACCGAACGTCACCTGCAGGTCTGAATATTTATACAGTACGTTCAGGACCTTTTCGGCATCGGCGTCGCGCTTCAATTCGATCACGGCGCGCATGCCCTGCCGGTCGCTCTCGTCGCGGATGTCGTAAATGCCGGACAGGAGCGACTTCTTCTCCTCGCTCAACTTCAGCACCTTTTCGAGCAGAGCCGCCTTGTTGATCTGGTAGGGAATCTCCGAAATCACGAGAAGCGATCGCCCGGACGGCCCGGGCTCGATGTCTACCTTCGCGCGCAGCCGCAGCCTGCCGCGGCCGGTTTGGTACGCCTCGAGGAGCTCCTCGTCTTTGGAGAGCACGCCGCCGGTCGGGAAATCCGGCGCGGGGATGTGCTCCATCAGCCGCTCGACCGGGATGTCCGGGTCGTCGATCTGCGCGATGACGCCCCCGATCACCTCGTTCAGGTTGTGCGGCGGGATGTTCGTCGCGAGCCCGACCGCGATGCCGCTCGCGCCGTTGACGAGCAGGTTCGGGAACCGCCCGGGCAGCACGTCCGGCTCCTTCTGCGTGTCGTCGAAGTTCAGGTGAAACCCCACCGTGTCCTTGTCGATGTCCCTCAAAAGCTCCGACGCCAGAAGCGTCATGCGCGATTCCGTGTAGCGCATCGCCGCCGGGCTGTCCCCGTCGATCGAGCCGAAGTTCCCGTGCCCGTCGACCAAGGGCGCGCGCATCACAAACGGCTGCGCCATGCGGGCCAGCGCGTCGTAGACGCTCGTGTCGCCGTGCGGGTGGAATTTTCCCAAGCAGTCGCCGACGACGCGCGCGCATTTTCTGTGCGGCTTGTCGCTCGAGTTCCCGAGCTCGTGCATCGTATAGAGGATGCGGCGCTGCACGGGTTTTAAGCCGTCCTCGACGCGGGGCAGCGCGCGCTCGAGGATCACGTACTCCGAGTACGGCATCATCGAGTCGTGCATCACGTCCTCCATCGACTTCTGCACGATCTGCTCCGCGAAGATGATCTTGTCGTCGTTCTTTTTGGACGCCATCTGTTATACTCCTTCTTCCGCCGCGGCAACCGGCTCGAACGTATCCTCGCGGTTGAAGTTCGCGTACGCCTGGATGTACTCGCGGCGCGGATCGACCTTGTCGCCCATCAGCACCGTCACGCGGCGCTCGGCCTCGGCGAGGTCCTCGATCGTGACCTGCAAGAGCTTCCGGCCGTTCGGGTTCATCGTCGTCTCCCAGAGCTGCTCCGGGTTCATCTCGCCCAGGCCCTTGTACCGCTGCACGGTGTAGCCGCGGCCGAGCTTCCTGATCGCCCGTGAAAGCTCCTTCTCGTCGTAGCAGTAGACGCTCTCGCTTCCCTTCTTCGCGCGGTAGAGCGGCGGCATGCCGATGAACACATGCCCCTCGGCGACGAGCTCGCGCATGTAGCGGAAGAAGAACGTGAGCAGTATCGCGCGTATGTGCGCGCCGTCCTGGTCGGCGTCGGAGAGTATGATGACGCGGTTGTACTTCAGGTGCGACAGGTCGAAGTCCTCGCCGATGCCGGTGCCCAGCGCGGTGATGATCGAGCGGAACTCCTCGTTTGCGAGCACCTGGTCGAGCCGCTTCTTCTCGGCGTTCAGCGGCTTTCCTCGAAGCGGGAGGATCGCCTGAAAGCGCCGGTCGCGCCCCTGCTTTGCGGAGCCCCCGGCCGAGTCGCCCTCGACGATGAACAGCTCGTTCTCCTTGGCGTTGCGGCCTGTGCAGCTCGAGAGCTTTCCGACCAGCGGCGCGGCCTCGATGTCGTTCTTCGCGCGCGCGACCTCCCGGGCCTTGCGCGCCGCCTCGCGCACCTTCGCGGCCTTGACCGCCCGCTCGACGATCAGCTGCGCCATGTCCTGATTCTTGAGGTCGTCGAGGTAGATCGAAAGCTGCTCGAGGCAGATCGCCTCGACGGCCGGGCGCACCTCGGTGTTCCCGAGCCGGCCCTTCGTCTGGCCCTCGAACTGCGGCTTCTGCACGCCTGCGTAGACGACCGCCGTCATGCCCTCGCGGAAGTCCTCGCCGGAGAGGTTGTTGTCCTTCTCCTTGAGCGCCCCCGCGCGGCGCGCGTAGTCGTTGAACGCCTTCGTGACCGCCGCCTTGAAGCCGGTCTCGTGCGTTCCTCCCTCGCCGGTCGGCACGTTGTTGACGAACGAATAGATGTTCTCCGTGTAGGAGTCGGTGTATTGGATCGCGACGCGCAGAAGCGTCCCGTCCTTCTTGCCCTCGAACGTGATCGGCTCGGTGACCGTCGTCTTTTCCTCGTTCAGATATCGCACGAAGTCCGCGAGCCCGCCCTCGTAGCAGTACTCGATCCTGCGCCTGTCCTCGTCCCTCTCGCGCTCGTCAATGAATATAAATTTGACGCCCTTGTTTAAATATGCAAGCTCGCGCACGCGCCTTCTAACAATATCGCCGTTGAACCGCACTTCCTCGAACACGCGCACGTCGGGCTTGAACGCGACCTGCGTGCCGCGCTTCCTCGTGTTGCCGATCTTTTCGAGCGGCGCGACGGGGTGGCCGGAGAGTATCTTTCCGGTCTTTTTGTCCTCGACGGACTCGAACCTCTGCTGGTAGTGGCTGTAATCGCGGAACACGTCGACGACGACCCACTCCGAGAGCGCGTTGACGACCGACGCGCCGACGCCGTGCAGGCCGCCGGAATACTGGTAATTCTTGTCGTTGAACTTGCCGCCCGCGTGCAGCTGCGTGTAGACGACCTCGACCGCCGAGACGCCCAATTTCGGGTGGATGTCGACCGGAATCCCGCGCCCGTTGTCGACTACCTCGCACGAGCCGTCCCTCTTGAGCGCCACGGAAATCTCCGTCGCGTAGCCGTTGGACGCCTCGTCGATCGCGTTGTCGACGATCTCCCAGATCAGGTGGTGCAGCCCGCGCGAACCCGTCGAGCCGACATACATGCCGGGGCGCATGCGAACCGCATCGAGCCCCTCAAGCACCTGTATGTCGGTCGCGGAATAGGTCTTTGCCATGCTTTCCCTCCGGTTGCAATTTGGCTATATTATACAACACGAACGTTAACTGCGCGTGAACTTCGGCGCGACCGCGACGGGAATTCCGAGCGCCAGCGCGCGCTCGACGCCGGGGACGCGCAGGTATTCCCTCCGGTCGGAGACCGCGAGCACGCAGTTCGCGTATCCGAGTATCTCCTCGCGGAGCGCGTCTTCGCTCTCCATCCTCGGAAAGACCCGGACCGGGAGGCGCATCCGCATCGCGCACGCCCAGACGGACGCCTCAAGGGGCAGTCCTTCCCCGGTGACGAGCTCGGTCGTGGCCGCGGGCAGGTGGGCTTCGAGATCGAGCGCGGCGACCTCCGGATGCGCAAAAACGGCCGTTTTCACTTTTGACCCCTCCTCGATGGATTTATTCTGGCTTCATTTTAGTTTAATGCAGCCATTTATAAATCATTTTGGTATCAAAATAATACCAAAGCGCATTGGAAGTGAAAAACATGGCAAAGGGAACCCGGAGCATCACCATCCGGATCGACCCGGAACTCCTCGACAAGCTGCACGTGGTCGCGAATTACGAGGGACGATCGGCGAACAGCCAGGTCGTGTACCTGATCCGCAAGTGCGTGGAGCGGTTCGAGCAGTTGAACGGAGCGATCGACTTCTCGATGCGCAGAAGAGCGCCAAGTCCCGACAGAGAATAGCAAATCCACCGAAAAGCCGCCGCGCAGACCGATGCGCGGCGGCGGCCTTTTGCGCTACGCCAGCTCGACCCGGTACTCCTCGAGCCACGCGTTCAGCTGCAATATCCACGCCAACTGCTCTCCCGCCACCCGTCGGCCGAGCCGGGGCCCCGC
>MWAC01000085.1 GCA_002068815.1 Firmicutes bacterium ADurb.Bin467
TCCTGGACGCGAAGCGGCTAAGCGAAGTGGCGGTGTTCGATGAAGATTAAGGTGCTGACGATCTTCCCGGAGATGCTGAAGGCCGCGCTCTCGGAGAGCATCGTCGGACGCGCGCTCGAGGCCGGGCGCTTCGAGGTCGAGCTGATCGACATACGCGCGTATTCCGAAAACAAGCACAAAAACACCGACGACTACCCGTTCGGCGGCGGCGCGGGCATGGTGATGCTGCCGCAGCCGATCGTCGACGCGTGCGAGAAGAACGCGTCCGGCCGCGAGCGGCGCATCTACCTGTCCCCGCGCGGGCGGACGCTGACGCAGAGGATCGTCGAGGAGCTCGCGCGCGAGGAGGAATTGATGCTGCTCTGCGGCCGCTACGAGGGCGTCGACGAGCGCGCGCTCGAACTCTGCTTCCCGGAGGAATTGTCGATCGGCGACTACGTGCTGACCGGCGGCGAGCTCGCCGCGCTCGTCGTGATCGACGCGGTCGCCAGGCTCCTGCCGGGCGTCCTCGGGAGCAACGACAGCGCGGAGGACGAGAGCTTCACGACGGGGCTCCTCGAGTACCCGCAGTACACCCGCCCGCGCGAGTTCCGCGGCCGCGAGGTGCCGGAGGTGCTCCTGAACGGCAACCACGCGCTGATCGCCCGCTGGCGGCGCGAGCAGGCGCTTAAACTCACGCACAGGAAGCGGCCCGACCTCCTAAAGGGCGCGCCGCTCGACAAGAAGGACCGCGCGTTTCTCGATTCGCTGGAATCCTGACCCGCCCCCGACCCGCGTCGGGGCTTTTTTTTGCGCGGTGGTGTAAGGTGTGCTTGACATCCCGCCGCGGCTGTGCTATGCTCTATGTAAGGTTCACCTGACATGGAGGTGGGGGCGTGCGCAACGGCGTGCGGGAATTCCGCGAAAAGCGCGGGCTGACACAGAAGGAGCTCGGCGAGCTCGTGGGCGTGTCGCGGCAGGCGATCAACGCGATCGAGACGGGGAAGTTCGACCCCTCGATCCGGCTCGCGCATGACCTGGCGAGGTTCTTCGGCGTGTCCATCGAGGCGCTGTTCCTGTTTGACGAGGAGGATCGGAAATGAGGCGCATATTGCGAAGCCCTGCGACGAACGCGGCGGGCATCGGTATCTTCACCGCGTTTTACGCGTGGATATTCCTCGGGCGCGGCGCGATGCTGACGCCCGGCCCGCGGCCCGGGGGCGGATTCTGGGCCTCGTGGAGCGGCTTTCTCGCGTCCGGCGGGAGCGCCGTCATCGCGTGGGCGCTGATCGCGGTCGCGGCGCTGACGGTCGCGATGCTGCTCACCCGCCGCCGGCCCTACGACGAGTACCACACCGCGCACCTCGTCCAGTGTCTGGCGGTCGCGGCGGTTCTGACGCTCGCGTGCATCGCCGCGTTTTTCTGGATGATTCTCGTCGACCCGGCGGCGGTCGTCGAGAAGTTCGCGCTGTTCATCGCGGTGCACTGGGCGACGGTCGCGCTCGCCGACCTCGCGTACGTGGTCGCGTGCCGCTGGAAGTAGTATGAAGATCGCGCTGATACAGCCGAAGATGCGCAAGCGCCCGATGGACACGGACTTAAAGACCCACATGGCGCCGCCGCTCGGCCTGCTGACGATCCTCAAGCTCACGCCGGACGGCCACGAGGCCCGGCTGATTAACGAGAACGTCGAGAAGCTCGACTTCGGCGTCGACTGCAACCTCGTCGGCATCACGGTCACGCTCGACGTGATGCCGCGCGCGATCGAGATCGCGCAGCAATTCCGGCGGCGCGGCATACCGGTCGTCGCCGGGGGCATCCACGTGACCGGCAACCCCGATAGCTGCCTTCCGCACTTCGACGCGGTCTGCGTGGGCCCCGCCGAGCGCGTGTGGGCGCGGATCGTCCGGGACGCCGAGGCCGGAACGCTTCAACGGGTGTACTGCGACGCGGACGGCTTCCGCGGCGACGAGATCGCGTCTCCCGCGTACGACCGCGTCGACCGAAGCCGCTATCTCTACACGAACGTCGTCTCGACGAGCCGCGGCTGCCCGAACCGCTGCAGCTTCTGCTACAACAGCTCGCCGAACGCCGCGTATATCCTGCGCCCGATTGACGACGTGCTCGCGGACATCCGCGTGCTCGGCACCCGCCACGTGCTGTTCATCGACGACAACTTCATCGGCGCGCCCGCGCGCACCCGCGAACTGCTCGAAAGGACACGCGGCATGGGGCTCAAGTGGAGCGCCGCCGTGACCGCGGATGTCGCGGACGACCCGGAATTGCTGGACATGATGGCCGAGACCGGCTGCCAGAGCCTGTTCATCGGCCTCGAATCGATCAACGACGCGTCTCTCAAGAGCGTGAACAAGAAAAACCGCTTCGAGAAGTACGAGCGGCTCGTCTGCGAGATTCACCGGCGCGGGATCATGATCAACGCGAGCATGGTATTCGGGCTCGACGGCGACGGGCCGGATGTGTTCGGGCGTACGCTCGAGTGGCTCGTCGAGCACAGGATCGAGACGCTGACCTCGCACATTTTGACGCCGTACCCCGGGACGGCGCTCCACCGGCATATGGAGGCCGAGGGGCGGATCGCGGATCACGACCTGTCGAAGTACAACACCGCGCACGTCGTGTTCGAGCCCAGGGGGATGACGGCGGAGCAGCTGCATGCGGGGTATCTCTGGATCTACCGGGAATTCTACTCGTTCAAAAACATACTGCGCCGCATGCCGGATCGCGGCGCGCGGCGCAGGAGCTACATACTGTTCAACCTGTTCTACCGGAAGTTCGGGGGGTTCACCTCGCTGCTCTCGCGCGCCGTGTCGATGCGCGCCGTCGGGCGGTTCGCGGCGCGGATCGCGTGCAGGATACGCTAAAACCTTCTGCGCTCAAACGTCCCGAGCAGCTTCAGCGCGTCCCCGAGCTCCAACACGCCCTCGGACGCATCGCCCTTCGAGAGCGAGCTGACCGCGGCGGCGATCGCGTACTCGAGCGCCTCGTCCATCGGCCGGTCGCGGTACGCGCCGAGCAAGAGCCCCGAGGCGAACGCGTCGCCCGCGCCGACGGTGCCGGCGATGAACTCCTTCGGGACGATCGCGCCGGGAACGACATGGTATTTGCCGTGTTCGTCGAGGCCGAAGCCGCCCTCCGGCGCGTGGATCGCCGCCCAGCGGCGGACGCCGAGCTCCTTGAAACGCGCAAGCGCCTTCGGGATGTTCTCGAGGATCAGCCGGTCGTCCCCGTCGC
The DNA here is from genome assembly GCA_002068815.1 of Firmicutes bacterium ADurb.Bin467. GTDB lineage: Bacteria > Bacillota > Clostridia > Christensenellales > Aristaeellaceae > Pullichristensenella. The sequence continues at coordinate 3,232 of MWAC01000085.1, forward strand.
GCAGCCGTATGCCGATCGACGCGGCGGCCTCGTGCTCGTTGATGCAGAGTATGTCTGCGTACTTCATCGCGGGCGGCATCAGGTCCTTGTGCCGGCCGCTCGCGTTCGTGATCACGTCTACGCTCGTCCAGATGCCGCGCTCCTGCACGCGCTTCATGAGCCGCGCCATCTTCGTGCCGAACTCTTCGTCCGGCTCGTCGAGCGACTTCAAAAGCAGCACGTAGCCGACGTGGAATATCTTGCAGTCGAGCTCGTCGATGGGCACGTGCCTTTCCGAAAACTCCGCCGACGCGCCCATGAACGTCAGAAACGCGCGCTCGCGCGTGTGGATGTTGCTGAGCACGTCCGAAAACGCGGTCTGCCCCTCGCGCAAAAGCATCGAGGTGTCGATGTTCTTGTACTTCCCCAGCTGCCTGAGCAGCTCGTCCCCGTAGCCGTCGGTGCCGATGCGTCCGCAGGCCCTGACCGGGAGATTCGGGTCGAGCAGCGCCAGCGACCTCCCGCAGTTGTTGACCAGCCCGCCCAGCGCGAGCGTGACGCTCTCGATGTTGTCGAGCTCGTGCGCCTGCGGAAAGCCGGTGACCTCCTTCAAGACGTCCACGCCGAGATAGCCGGCGACGACAATGCCGTTTTGCACAGAAATTCCCCTCCGAATGGCCAAATTCCGGACAGCAAATTTAATATACACCATTTTCCATGTGCCCGCAAGGGTAAACTTGCGCTTTGCCGCCTACATATTTGTCCCCGCCGATGGACAAGCGGAGTTCGCGCGGGTATAATGGAAAAAAACAGGTTACATCGGGAGAGGCGTATGCTCGAATTCATCAATGGGAACCCCGGACTCGCGGCGCTTTTTGCGGGCGCGCTCGTGCTGCTCGCGGTATTTTTGCTCGAGGCCGGGCGCAGGGGCGCGAACCGCCGCCTGAATCGGGAGCTCGCCGAGCGACAGGAGCGCGCGACGCTGCTTCTGCACCAGGCGCTGCAGGGCTCGGCCAGGCAGGTCGCGGAACTCTCGAATGCGATGGAGGCCAGGCAGGACCGGCTGCGCGCGACGCTCGACGAGCGGCTGGACGCTCTGACCAAAATGAACGACCAGAAGCTCGAGCGAATGCGCGAGACCGTCGCCGAGAAGCTGCAGACGACGCTTGAGGGGCGGCTCGGCGAGTCCTTCAAGCTCGTCAACGAGCAGCTCTCGCGCGTGCACAAGGGGCTCGGCGAGATGCAGACGCTGGCGGCCGGCGTCGGCGATTTGAAGAAGGTGCTGACGAACGTCAAGACCCGCGGCGTCTGGGGCGAGGTGCGGCTTCGTGCGCTGCTCGAGCAGAACCTGGCGCCCGGGCAGTACGTCGAGAACGCGCAGGTGTGCGAGGGCTCCGCCGAGCGCGTCGAGTTCGCTGTGCGGCTCCCGAGCGCCGAGGGCGAGGGGCCGCTTCTGCCGATCGACTCGAAGTTCCCGCAGGAGGACTACCTGCGGCTCGTCGACGCGTCGAACGGCGCGGACGTCGAGGCGCTGAACCTCGCGCGCTCGCAGCTCTCGCGCGCGGTCACCGAGCAGGCGAAGCGCATCGCGGATAAGTACGTGAAGCCCCCGCAGACGACCGACTTCGCGATACTGTTCCTGCCGGTCGAGAGCCTGTACGCCGAGGTCGTGCGCATCGACGGCCTGACCGAGAACATACAGAACCGCCATCGCGTGCTGGTCTCCGGGCCCTCGACGTTCTCGGCGCTTTTGACGAGCCTGCAGATGGGCTTTCGCACCTGCGCGCTCGAGAAGCGTAGCGGCGAGGTGTTGAAGCTGCTCGCCGCGGTGCGCGCCGAGTTCCAGAAATACGGCGAAGCCGTGCAGAAGGCGCGCACGCGGCTCGAGCAGGCGGGCAGCGACCTCGACGCGATCGACACGCGCACCCGCGCGATCAACCGCAGGCTGCGCGACATCGGGGAAGGGAATGGCACTCCGGAGGGGAACGTCCCCTCCGGGCTCGACGAGCCCGGCGACTTGAATTAACCTCGCGCCGCTTGCGTCATGCCGCGAAAACCGGCTATACTCGTGTATATTTTCGGATGGGAGTGTTTTTCCGATGGACTTCAGGCTCGCGATCGCCGACCGCATACTCGAAAACATCCCCGAGGCCGCTCTTCCGGCCGCGGAAATCGCCAATATGCTCGAAATTCCGCCGGACGCGAAGCTCGGCGACTATGCGTTTCCGTGCTTCAAGCTCTCGAAGGCGCTTCGAAAATCCCCGGTCGCGATCGCGGACCGGCTCGCCGCGGGCGTCTCTGCGCCGTTTCTCGCGCGGGTCGAGTCGGTCAAGGGGTACCTCAACTTCTTCGTCGACCGCGCGACGTACGCCCGCGAGGTGCTCTCGCGCGCGCTCTCCGAGGGCGACCGCTACGGCTCGGACGGGAGCGGCCAAGGCAGGTGCGCCGTCATCGACTACAGCTCGATCAACATCGCGAAGCGTTTCCACATCGGCCACCTGTCGACGACGATGATCGGGAATTCCCTGTACAGGCTCTACAAGTTCTTCGGCTGGCGCGCGGTCGGCGTGAACCACCTGGGCGACTGGGGCACGCAGTTCGGCAAGATGATCGCGGCGTACCGGCGCTGGGGCGACCGCGAAACCGTGGAGCGCGGCGGCGTCGACGAGATGGTGAAGCTCTACGTGCGCTTCCACAGGGAGGCGGAAAAGGACCCCGCGCTCGAGGACGAGGGCCGCGCGTGGTTCAAGCGGATCGAGGACGGCGACCCGGAGGCGCTCTCGATCTTCAACTGGTTCAAGGACGTGACGCTCAAGGACGCCGAAAAGACGTACGAGCTGCTGGGCGTGTCGTTCGATTCGTACGCCGGCGAGAGCTTCTACAACGACAAGATGGCGCCGGTCGTCGAGGAATTGCGCGAAAAGGGGCTGCTCAAGGAGGATCAGGGCGCAAAGATCGTCGACCTCGAGCCGTACGGCATGCCCCCGGCGCTGATCCTGCGCTCGGACGGCGCGACGCTCTACCTCACGCGCGACCTCGCCGCCGCGAAGTACCGCAGGGACACCTACGATTTCGACCGCTCGCTCTACGTCGTCGCGTACCAGCAGGACCTGCACTTCAAGCAGCTTTTCAAGGTGCTCGAGCTCATGGGCTACGAGTGGGCGAAGGCCTGCGAGCACGTGTCGTTCGGCATGGTGTCGTTCGAGGGCCAGACGCTCTCGACGCGCGAGGGCAGGGTCGTCTACCTCGACGAGCTGCTCCGGACCGCCGTCGAAAAGGCGCGCGGCATCATCGAGGAGAAGAGCCCCGGCCTCGAGGACAAGGGCGAGATCGCCAGGCAGATCGGCGTCGGCGCGGTCGTGTTCTTCGCGCTGTACAACAACCGCATCAAGGACATCGACTTTTGGTGGGACCGCGCGCTGAACTTCGACGGCGAGACCGGACCGTACGTGATGTACACGCACGCGCGCGCGTGCTCGGTGCTTCGGAAGGCGGAGGACGCGCAGGCGGAGCCGGACTACGGCGCGCTCTCGGACCCGGAGGCGCAGGAGGTCGTGCGGCTGATCGAGCAGTTCCCGCAGGTTCTGAAATCGGCGCTCGACCGGTCGGAGCCCTCGATGGTCACGCGTTTCTCGGCGGACCTTGCGCAGGCGTTCAACAAGTTCTACTACGAGCGGCGCATACTCGACGACGACCCCGGCGCGCGCGCGGCACGGCTTTTGCTGACGAGGGCATCGCGCGACGTCATCAAACAGGCGCTCTGGCTGATCGGGCTCTCCGCGCCCGAGAGGATGTAGCGTGCGCCGCGATTTTTCGGGCAAAACCGCCGTTGTGACCGGCGGCGCGCGCGGCATAGGGCGCGAGATCGCCAAGTCGCTGATGGAGGCCGGAGCGGACGTCGCGGTCATCGACCGGCTGCCGGTCGAATACCCGTGCGCGCTTAAATACCAGGG
>MWAC01000086.1 GCA_002068815.1 Firmicutes bacterium ADurb.Bin467
CCTGTTCGTAGCGCCCGCACGCGGCGAGCGCCAAGGCCGCATCCGGGGTCGGTACCGGCCCCACATGGATTCCGAAAACGCCGCGACGGCCTTTTGCAATCACGCTGGCGGCAGGGTATGAGGCGCGGCGGAACCGGAGCGAACATGATCCTCTACCCAGCCATAGACCTCAAGGACGGCCAGTGCGTGCGGCTGCTCCGCGGCGAGATGGACAAGGCGACGGTCTTCGGCACCGACCCGGCGGCGCAGGCGCGGGCCTTCGAGGCAGCGGGGTGCCGGTGGCTGCACATCGTCGACCTGAACGGCGCGTTCGCGGGACGGTCGGTCAACGGCACCGCCGTCGAGGCGATCCTCGCGGCCGTCTCGGTGCCGGTGCAACTCGGCGGCGGCATCCGCGACCGCGCCGCGATCGACGCCTGGCTCGACAAGGGCGTCGCCCGCGTGGTCCTCGGCACCGTCGCGGTCAACGATCCTGATCTACCGAACGTCACGGCGACCGCGGCGCTCGCCGGCGCGGTCGCGATCCCGGTGATCGCCTCGGGCGGCATCGCCTCGCTCGACGACCTGCGCGCGCTGAAGGCGAGCGGCGCGGCGCTCGACGGCGCGATCTCGGGCCGGGCGCTCTACGAGGGGCGGATCGACCTCGCCGAGGCCGTGCGGCTGCTCGCGGCATGAGGGGGATCGCATGAGCCTCGAGGTCTGGCTTGCCTTCGTCGCGGCGTCCGCCGTGCTTCTCGTCATTCCCGGGCCGACGATCCTCCTCGTCGTCTCGTACGCGCTCGGCCGCGGCATGCGGGTGGCGGCTCCGGTCGCGACCGGCGTCGCCCTCGGCGACCTGACGGCAATGACGCTGTCGATGCTCGGCGTCGGCGCGCTGCTCGCGACTTCGGCGACGCTCTTCACCGTCCTGAAGCTGATCGGGGCCGCCTACCTCGTCTGGCTCGGGGTGAAGCTCTGGCGGACCGCGGGCACGCCGCTCGACTTCCGAAGCGGGAGGGCGGTCGGGGACGCGGCCGCGCGCGCGGAGTTTCCCGAAATCCGCGCGGCGGGAGGCGTCGATCACTACTTCGCATGCGACGGCGAGGGCTTCCGCACGATGGCGACGCTTGCAAGCCCCGCGAGCGGGCTGACGCTTACCTGCTCGTCCGACGCGCCGGGGCTTCTCGTCTACACCGGCAACGGGCTCGACGGCGTCGCCGGCAAGGGGGGCAAGATCTACGGCCGGCACTGGGGCGTCTGCCTCGAGACCGGGCGCTTCCCGAACGCCGTCAATTTCCCCGGGCGCCGGGAGGGCGTGCTGCTCCAGCCCGGCGAGGCGTACGAGAGCGCGACGGAGTTCGCATTTTCCGCCGAATAACCGGAACGCTTCGCGCGCAAAATCGTCTAACAGACGGTTTAGCAATCCGTTCCGGATTGCTAAACAGGAGGTGCGCATCGTGAAGAAATTTATCCCATACGAAAAGCTGTCGAAACGGAAGCGGCGGGAGACCGATCGCCTCAGGCGCGCGGACTGGGGAGAGCTCTGCCCGGTCACGCGCAGGCCCGAGAACCCGAACGCCTACAACCGAAAGAGAGACCGGCGCAAATCCGAGGAGGACGGCGTCGGTTCTTTTTTGTTGCGTTCAAATATGGTATAATCAGGCGGATGGGAGGAATCGGCATGTGCGGGCGGTATTTTCTGGAACCGGAGATGAGCGACGAGGAGTGGGCGCGGATCGTCGAGGCGCTGAACCGCCGCCCGATCCCGGCGGGCACGAAGCTTGCGGGCGAGGTGTTCCCGACGGACGTCGTGCCGGCGCTCGCGGGCGGAAAGGCCGTCGCGATGCGCTGGGGGTTCACGAAACCCGTCGGGAGCGGCGTCGTCATCAACGCGCGCAGCGAGACCGCGGCGCAGAAGCCGATGTTCCGCAGCGCCGCGCGCTGCCTGATCCCCGCCGGAGGCTACTTCGAGTGGGGCCGCGAGGACAGGGTAAAGTACGCGCTGACCGGGCCCAGCCGCACGATCTACATGGCCGGGCTGTATCGCATAGAGGAACCCGGCGAACCCGCGCGCTTCGTGATCCTGACGCGGGCCGCCGCGCCGTCCGTTGCCTACATACACGACCGCATGCCGGTCATCCTCGACGGAGACGCGAGACGACAGTGGCTGAATCCCGGTTCTTCCCCGGCGGAAGTGCTCAAGGGCGCGGTGGGGGAGGTTCAGAGCGCGCCGCAGTAGATTTCGACGGCCTTCGCGGTGAAATGCGCCGTGCCGGGGCCGCCCATCTCATCGAGGGACGCGGCAAACTCGCCGTCGCCCTCGTACATGCGCCCGAGCAGCCGCAGTATCTCCGGCGTGCAGGTGTAGAAGTTGTCGTCGATCGTCTTGCGCAACTCCGCGACCAGCTTCTGCGCGTCGCCGCGCCCCGGGTCGCCGCCGACGAGCTTCCCGAAGCCCTCGAGCACCGCCTTCATCCTCGCGGCCGCGGCCTCGTCGTCCGCCTCCGTCCGGCGCTTCGCGCGCTCGGTAAATTCCCGGTACGCGTCGCTTTCGCCCCAGGCCTCCTTCGCGCGCCGGGCGTAGTCGTCGATCTTTCTCGTGTCGAATGCGGAAAAGTCCAATGTCTTTACTCCCAACCCCTTGATTCCGGCGGCGAGCGCGATCAGGTTTTCGAGGTGCTCCTTCTTGAGCGTCAGAAGCTCGATCTGCTGCTGGAGCGCGCGGTTGCGGTCGAAGCCCGGCGCGTCGAGCGTCCGCTTGATCTCCTTCAGCGGGAACTCGAGCTCCCGAAAAAGCAATACCTGCTGCAGACGCTCGAGGGACTCCGCGCCGTAGAGCCTGTACCCGGCCTCGGTCACGTCGTCCGGCTTCAGCAAACCCAGCCTGTCGTAGTAGCGCAGCGCCCGCGCGCTCACGCCCGTGAGATTCGAGACCTCCGAAACCGTCATCACGCACATCCCTCCCGTCGGTGGGAACAGTATAAGGCCTGACGCAGTGTCAAGGTCAAGCCCCGCTGCGAATATATTTTTTACCACATGCTGACCGCGCCGATGCGCACGCAGTCCTCGCGGAGTTCTATGCTCGCGGATTGGGACTCCCCGTTGAAGTTGACGCCGACGCGCGCAGTCCGCAGCGCACCGTCCCGCGGCGCGCCTTCCTCGGCGGTGTAGCCGCGCCCGCGGGAATAGGTGCGCTGCATCCCGGCATAGATTCGGTCGAACAGTTCGCCGCCGTCCTGCGCGCCCTCGATCGGAATCTCGACGTCGACTTCATTCACGCCCCCGAACAGCAGCCATTTGAGCCAGGGGGATTCGCCGTCCAGCACGTATTCGATCGAGCAGCTTCGCCCGAACGCCACCTGATTCTCATAGCGCCAGCAGACGAACGGCGTGTCCGAGAAGGGTTTCGTCGAATTAGGTGCGCCCTTGAGAAGCCGCACCGCCAGCGGCATGGCCGAGAACCGCACCATGTCGCCCTGCACGCCGGTTGCGCCGCTCCCCGTCCCGATGAAGCCGAACAGCCTGAAGCCAAGAAGCGCGATCAGCGAAGCGACAATGCAGCCGATGACGATCCACTTCCGCATCCCCATCCCCCCTTTTCCACAATATACCACGCGCGTCCAGACCCGTCAACCGCGCAAAAAACCCGCCCCTTGCGCGGGGCGGGCGGAAATCCTGCATTTTCAGCTCTCCAAAATCCTAAGCACCTTCTGATACAGCCCCGAATCGAGCAGGCACTCGACCTTCGTCCCATTCTCGAGGTACTCCTCGGAGATCACGACGCCCCGATCGTGGATCAGCGACAGCGCCGCGCCCTTCGCGTAGGGCACGACGAGCTCGGCGCGGTGGCGCATCGACGCGATGCGGCGGGAGATTTCGGCCTTCAGCCGGTCGAGGCCCTCGCCGGTCTTGGCGGAGATCACGATCGCGTCGGCGGGCTCGATGACGCCGTCGACCTGCGCGCGGTCTGCCTTGTTGAGCGCCTCGAGCACGGGCTTTCCGCAGGCGCGGTTTTCAAATTCATTTGAAAACCCGCGGTCGGCTTGCCGACTTGAAAACCTTTGGTTTTCAACCTTGCAGCCCAGCTCGTCCAGCACCTCGAACACGGTGTCTCGCTGTTGTTTGTAGAACGGGCTCGCGAGGTCGCTGACGACGACGAGCAGGTCGGCGTAGAGCGCCTCCTCGAGCGTCGAGCGGAACGCCTCGACGAGCTGGTGCGGGAGTTTTCGGATGAAGCCGACGGTGTCGACGAGCAGGCACTCGCGGTTTTCGGGAAGCGAAACCTGCCGCACAACCGGGTCGAGCGTCGCGAACAATTTGTCCTCGACGAGCACGTCCGAGCCGGACAGCGCGTTTAAAAGCGTGGACTTCCCGGAGTTCGTGTAGCCGACGAGCGCGACGACGACCTGGTCCTGCTTCTCGCGCCGCGCCCTGCGCATATCCCGCTGGCGCTTGAGCTCGTTCAACTGGTTTTCGAGGTCGTCGATCCGCTTGCGCACGCGCCTGCGGTCGACCTCGAGCCGCGTCTCGCCCGGGCCGCGCGTGCCGATGCCGCCGCCGAGCCGCGAGAGCCCCTCGCCGAGCCCGACGAGCCGCGGGAGCCGGTACTTCATCTGCGCGAGCTCGACCTGCAATTTGCCCTCGGAGGACTGCGCGCGCCCGGCGAAGATGTCGAGGATCAGCGCCGTGCGGTCGATCACGCGCACGCCGAGCGCGGCCTCGAGGTTGCGCTGCTGCGCGCCGGTCAGCTCGTCGTCGAGGATCGCCAGGTCGATCTCCTGCGCCTGGCAGTCGAGCGACAGCTCCTGCGCCTTGCCGGAGCCGATGAACGTCGCGGGGTCCGGGCGCTGGCGCTTCTGCATCTGCCGCGAGACGACGAGCGCGCCCGCGGTCTCGGCGAGGCTCGCAAGCTCGTCGAGCGACTCCTCGCTGTCGGTCGAGATCAGCATCGCGCGCTCGGCGGATTCGGTCAGCCCGCCCTTCAAAATCGCCTGCCGGACGCGCTCCTCGGCGAGTTCGATCTCGTGCATCCACAGCGCCTGCGGGATGCGGCCGGGCTTGACGGGTCCGAAGGTCGCGATCGAGAACTTGTCGTACTCCATCTCGCCGAGAAACGACGCCATGATGCCGGTCGCGCGGTTGTCCGCGACGCCGACCGAGCACATCGAGTCGAACCGGAGCAGCCGGAGCGCCTGCGTGTCGACGTCGGACAGCCGCGCGTCGCCGCCCGGATGCGTGTGTATGCAGCGGAAGCCCGCGAGTCGGTCGAGGTTGCGCCGCAGGTGCAGCTCCGGCAGCGATATGCTCGAGATCGACCCGATCGCGATCTCGAGCACGGCCCCGTTGCGGTCGAGGTAGACGAGCAGCTCCCGGTTCAGCATCGTCGTGAACCGAACGAGCGCGGCGAGCAGCCTGTCCGGCAGGTACTCGTCGCGCGGGAACTCCGCGTCGTACAGCTTTTCCAGTTCGTCCAATACGCTTTGGCGGATGCCCTCGAGATTTCCGTGAATCATGCTGCCTCCGGTCCGGCGCAAGGCCCCCGGGACGGTCGATGTCGCCGTCCCAGGGGCCGCTGGCCTGCGCTAGTTCTTGGGGTGGTTCTTGCGGTAGTCCTCGATCGCCGCGTGCAGCGCCTCCTCGGCCAGCACCGAACAGTGGTGCTTGACCGGCGGCAGCCCGCCCAGCGCGTCCGTGACCATCTTGTTCGTCAGCTTCAGCGCCTCGTCGACCGTCTTTCCCTTGACCATCTCGGTCGAGATGCTCGAGGTCGCGATCGCCGCGCCGCAGCCGAACGTCTTGAACTTCACGTCGGTGATGACGTCGCTGTCGTCGACCTTGATGTAGATCTTCATGATGTCGCCGCATTTCGCGTTTCCGACCTCGCCGACGCCGCTCGCATCCTCAATTTCCCCCACGTTGCGCGGGTTCATGAAGTGATCCATGACCTTATCCGTGTACGCCATTGTCTATGCCCCCCGTTCCTTCAAAAATTCCTCGTAGAGCGGCGACATGTCGCGAAGCCGCCGGACGATGCCCACGAGCGCGTCCGCCGCGTAGTCGACTTCCTCCATGGTGTTCTCCTCCGACAGCGAGAGCCTGAGCGACCCGTGCGCGATCTCGTGCGGCAGCCCGATCGCGAGCAGCACGTGCGACGGGTCGAGCGAGCCGGACGTGCACGCGGAGCCGGAGGAGCCCGCGATCCCCTTGAAGTCCAGCAGCAGCAGCAGCCCCTCGCCCTCGATGAACCGGAAGCAGAGGTTCGCGTTGCCCGGCAGCCGCTTCGTCGGGTGGCCGTTCAGCCGCGTGTAGGGGATTTCGGCGAGCAGCCGCGCAATCAGGCGGTCCCGCATCGCGGCGACCTTCTTTGAAACCTCGTCCATATTTTGAACCGCGATCTCGAGCGCCGCGCCGAGGCCGACGATCGACGCGAGGTTCTCCGTGCCCGCGCGCTGCTTGCGCTCCTGCGCGCCGCCCAACATGAAGCTGCGGATGCGCACGCCCTTGCGGATGTAGAGGGCGCCGATGCCCTTGGGCGCGTGGAACTTGTGGCCGGAGAGCGACAGCATGTCCACGCCGAGCGCCTTTACATCGACCGGGATGTGCCCGACGGCCTGTACCGCGTCGGTGTGGAACAGCGCGCCGTGGGCCTTCGCGATCTTCGCGAGTTCCGCGATCGGCTCGACCGTGCCGATCTCGTTGTTCGCGAGCATGATCGTGACGAGCACCGTGTCCGGGCGCAGCGCCGCCTCGAGCGATTCCGGGCTCACGAGCCCGTATTCGTCGACCGGGAGGTACGTGACCTCGAAGCCCTCCTTTTCGAGCTGTTCGCAGGCGTGCAATACCGCGTGGTGCTCGATTGCCGAGGTGATGATGTGCTTTCCCTTGCCGCTCAACTGGAGCGCCGCGCCGCGGATCGCCCAGTTGTCCGCCTCGGTGCCGCAGCCGGTGAAGTAAATCTCCTCCGGGTTGGCGTTCAGCGCCCTCGCGACCTGCCCGCGCGCCTTGTCCAGCGCCTCGTGCGCCTCGCGGCCGAACTGGTGCACGCTCGAAGGGTTTCCGTACACCTCGCAGAAATAGGGCTTCATCGCCTCGAACACCGGCTCCGTGACCCGCGTCGTCGCCGCATTGTCCATGTACACTCTCATTCCTCGTCCCTCCGCAACATATCCTCCAGCGTTATGCCGTCGACAATTTCGTGAACCCCGTCCCTGAGCTTTTTCCAGACGAGCCTCGACGGGCAGTCGCAGCTCTTTCCGCAGGCGTCCTCCTCGTCGAGGCACTCGATGATCGAGAGCCCGCCCTCGAGCGCGCGCAGCACCGCCCCGACCGTAATTTCCCGCGGCGGCCGCGAAAGCATGTATCCGCCCTGCGCGCCGCGCACGCTCGTCACGAGCCCTTCGCGGCGGAGCACGCCGATCAACTGCTCGAGATACGCCTCCGGCACGCCCTGCTTCTCCGCGATCAGCTTGATCGGCCGCGGCTGCGCGCCGTAGTTCTCCGCGAGGTCGTACATCGCGTGGATGCCGTAGCGCCCGCGCGTCGATAGCTTCATGGCCAACGCCTCCCCGTCAATTCCGACCATTTCGGTCGCGTATAATATATCACCCGGAGCGCCGGTCGTCAATACAATTCCGACGCATTTCGTCAGAATTTAACTTTGCGGCGATCGCACTTGTCAGAACGCCCGGGCGGATGCTATAATAGGGAAAAGCGAGGGTTTGTATGCGGTTTTTGAAGGGATTTCTGTGGTGGCTTGCGCAGGCGGCCGCGTCGCTTGCGGTCTGTACACTCCTGACGCTCCTGATCTGGCTCGACGGAACGCTCTACGCGGTTGCGAGCTGGGCGGCGATGCCCGTCATAGGGCTGTTCACGGCGTACTTCGTCGCGCGCCGGGGCGTCAACAACTACCTCGCGTGGATCGCGCCGCCCGTCTGCCTGTACGCGGCGCATCTTATCGTGACCGGCTACGCGCCGAACTCGGTCGGGCCGGCGCTGTTCACCGCGTTTCTGTCGATCGTCGGCGCGGCGGCGGGGCTCGTCCAGAACGGCCGAACAGCGAACAAATGATCCGGAGGGCAAGTCGATGGCTTCTGAGAGGGACCTGATCCTGACCTTGGACGCGGGCACGAGCGGCCTGAAGTGCAATTTGTTCAACGCGCGCGGCGAGGCCGTCCGCACGGTCCGGCGCGCGTACGGCACGGAGTATCCGCGCCACAACTGGGCGGAGCAGGACCCGAACGTCATCCTTGAAAACGTGTTCTCCGCGATTCGCGAGGCGCTCGAGCAGGTCGGCGCGCGCAGGATCGCGTGCGTCGGGCTCTCCGGCCACATGAACGGCTGCATACCGGTCGACGCGGACGGAAACGCGCTGCACCCGAACATCATACACGCCGACGCGCGCTCGGAAAAGCAGGTGCGCGCGATCGCGAAGGTCATCGACCCCGCGGAGTTCTACCGGCTGACCGGCAACCGGCTCGACGCGCACTACACGCTGCCGAAGATGCTCTGGTTCAAGGAGAACCTGCCGGACGTCTACAAACGGACGCGCTGGTGGCTCAACACGAAGGACTACGTCTACGGCCATTTGACCGGGCGCTTCGGCCAGACCGACTACTCCGACGCGGCGCTGACAATCGCGATGGACATCAACCGCAAGGTCTGGGCGGAGGAATTGATCCGGAGCCTCGGCCTTTCGATGGAGCAGATGCCGAAGATACTCGTCGGCCACGACATGCGCGGCCAGACAACGCGCGACGTCTACCGCAAGACCGGGCTGATCGCCGGCACGCCGGTCGCGATCGGCGGCGGCGACGCGGCCTGCACCGCGCGCGGCGCGGGCGTCTACGAGCCGGGGAGCTCGTACACCTACATCGGCTCGTCCGCGTGGGTCTCGCAGCTGATGAAGCGCCCGGTGCTCGACCCGCAGGCGCGCATATTCAACTTCCTCGACATGGACGGCGAGAGCTGCCACATCTGCGGAACCGTACAGTGCGGCGCGGCGGCGTTCGACTGGGCGCGCGCGAACCTCTTGGGCTGCGCGGAGCCGAAGGACATGGCCGACATCTCGCGCATCGAGAACATGGCCCGGCAGTCTCGGCCCGGCGCCGAGGGCGTGATGTTTCTGCCGACCCTGATGGGCTCCCGCACGCCCTACTGGGACGCGAACACGCGCGGCATATTGATGGGCTTCACGCTCTACCACGACCGGAAGCACATCGCGCGCGCGGTGTACGAGGGCGTCGCCTACGCGCTCAACAGCTGCAAGGAGATCATCGCCGAGTGCGCAAGCCCGATGAAGAGCATGATGCTGACCGGCGGCGGCGCGCGAAGCGGCCTCTGGCCGGACATACTCGCGGCGCTGTTCGGGCTGCCGGTCGACGTCCACCAGACGCCGGGCGAGACGACCTCGCTCGGAGCGGCGATCACCGCGGGCGTGGGCATCGGCATGTTCAGGAGCTACGAGGACGCCGCGAGCGTCGTGCGCACGCGCTCTCGCCACCCGGTCAACCCGGCCTGGCGGGACGCGTACCTGCGGTTCTACCCGATCTACGCCGAGCTCTACGAGAAAATGCGCCCCGTCACCGACGCGCTGGCGGCGCAGGGGATATAGCGATGGCCGTCGGCGCGATGACCACCGATCGGCTGCGCGTCTACTTCGCGCGCGTGAAGGGCGTCTACCGGGAGCTGTTCAACATGGCGCACGCGATCTGCGGCAACTACGAGCTCGCCGAGTACGCGGTGCAGCGGGCGCTCTTGACGTGCTTTTTGCGCAGCGGTCGGCTCAAGAGCCGCGTCGGCTTTCAGGAGAACCTGCGCGCGGCGGTCCGGCGCGAGTCCGTCGAGCAGGTGCTGCTCATCGGCGACGCGGAGCTCAACTGGGACGGCTTCCGCGAGGACGCGATCGACGGCGCGCAGGGCGACCTCGTGCTCTCGATGGCCTCGGGGGAGAGCTCCGACGCGCGAAGGCTGCTCGTGCTGCGCTACGGCTGCGCTCTGCGCATCGGCCAGATCGCGCGCGTGCTCAGGATGCCGCCCAAGCAGGTCAGGGCCGCGCTCGACCGCTTCGAGCGCCGCGCCCGCAAGCGGTTCCCCGCGAGGGAGCGCGGCCGCGTCGACGCCCGGATCGCGGGAAGCGCGCGCGTGTGGCTTGCGCAGCACACGGGGGGCGTCCCGGACACCGGCACGGTCTACCGCAGCTTCGAGGCCGAGGTCATGGAGACGGGCGGCGGCGGGCCGCGCCTTTCGAGGATATTCGCGGCCGTCCTGACCGGCATTTTGGCGATCCTCTGCGCCGGCATCTTCTGGGTGACGATGGTGCTTTTGCAGCCGCCGGAGATGGAGGAGCCGAAGGAGCCCGCCGCGCAGATCGACGTGCAGCCGGAAGCCGTGCAGGAAGCGCAGCCGACCGCCCAGCCCGAGGCCGCGCAGCCGGGGGCCCGGCCGAAGGCGACGGGCGGCGGGAGCGGCACGTATTTCGACCTGCTGAACTAGGGTTTCCCCTTCGTTTGTGGCAATTTCTTGACAGCCCGACCCGCGATTGCTATAATGGCGGTATTCCATCCACGAAGGGGGAGTTTCCTTGGACCCACTGGCGGGTCAATTGCTATTGCAGGTGTTTCTGATTTCGATCAACGCCTTTTTCGCCGCGACGGAGATCGCGGTCATTTCGCTGAACGACAACCGACTCAAGCGGGACGCCGCCGCGGGCGACCGGCGCGCGAAGCTGCTTTTGAAGATCGCCGAGGCGCCGACGACGTTTCTGTCCACGATACAGGTCGGCATCACGCTCGCGGGGTTTCTCGGCTCCGCGTTCGCGGCGGACAACTTCGCCGGGCGCATCACGAACTACTTCGTCAACACGCTGAAGGTAAAATCCGTCTCGGCCGGCGCGATCAACACGCTGTCGGTCATCCTGATCACGATCGTGCTCTCCTATTTCACGCTGGTGTTCGGCGAACTGGTCCCCAAGCGCATCGCGATGAAAAAATCCCGGCAGGTCGCGCGCGCCGCGTGCGGCGTGATCAACATAGCCTCGAAATTCCTGCGGCCTTTGATCTGGCTTCTGACCGCGTCGACGAACGGCGTGCTGAAGCTGTTTCGCATCAGCCCCGAGGACGAGGACGACGAGGTCTCCGAGGAGGAGATCCGCTACATGGTGGACGTCGGCGAGGAGCTGGGCGCGATCGAGACGAGCGAGCGCGAGATGATCGAGAACATCTTCGAGTTCAACAACATCACCGCCGAGGACGTGATGATCCACCGGACCGACATGCGCTTCATCTGGATGGACGACACGCACGAGGACATCGTAAACACCATCCGCGAGAGCGGGCTCTCGCGCTTCCCGGTCTGCGGCGAGGACGCCGACGACGTCAAGGGCATTCTGATCACGCGCGACTACCTGCTCAACCGGGAGCTCCCCGAGAAAAAGCCGCTGGAGATGCTGATGCGGCCCGCGTACTTCGTGCCGGAGTCGGTGCGCGCGGACGTATTGTTCCGCAACATGCAGAAGAAGAAGGTGCACATGGCGATCGTCGTCGACGAATACGGCGGCACGAGCGGCCTCGTGACGCTCGAGGACCTGCTCGAGGAGATCGTCGGCAGCATCTACGACGAGTCCGACCCGCTCGAGGCGCGCGAGATCACCGAGCTCGAGCCGGGCGTATACCGCGTCGCCGGGCACGCGGGGCTCGACCTTTTGCGCGAGAAGCTCGGCGTCACGATCCCCGAGAACGACGAGATCGACACGTTCGGCGGCCTGATCGTCAACGAGCTCTCGAACGTCCCGGAGGACGGCGCGACGTTTGACATAGAGCTCTGCGGCATGCGCGTGCACGTCGACGAGGTCGCCGACCGCCGCGTCGAGTGGACGACCGTGCGACTGATCCCCGCGGCCCCGGAGGAAGCCGCGAATCCCTGACCCGACCGCAACCCCGACGGCCCTGCGAGGGAGTGGTACGATGCAAAAGCGAAGGCGGCCCGCGCGCGATATGCGGGCGTTCCTGCTGTTCTTTTTGGTGGTGCTCCTGCTCATCGGCGCGCTCGCGTTTGCGATGACGCGGCTGGTCGGCGGATGCGCGCCCCCGGCGGACGTCCGCGCGCTCGAGGCGG
>MWAC01000087.1 GCA_002068815.1 Firmicutes bacterium ADurb.Bin467
CCGGAGCGTTAATTCAGCGACAGCAGCAGGTCTCCCGAGTTGACCGTGGAGCCCTTCGCGACCACGATGGACGCGATGACGCCGTCGCGCGCGGCGACGATCTCGTTTTCGAGCTTCATCGCCTCGAGGATGACCAGCACGTCGCCCTTCTTGACGGCCTGGCCGACGGACACCTTGACACCCAGAATCGTGCCCGGCATCGGGGCCTTGACCGGCTCTCCGCCGGCGGCGGCCGGGGCGGGCTTCGCGGCGGGGGCGGCTGCGGGCGCGGGCGCCGGGGAGGGCGCGGCGGCTACGGGCGCCGGGGCCGGGGCGGGCGCGGCGACGGGTGCGGGCGCAAATACGGGCGCGCCGCCGATTTCCTCAACTTCAACCTCATAGGCCTGGCCATTTACGGTGATAGAGAACTTGCGCATGACATTTCCTCCTAAAAATAATCTCCGTTGCGTAAATCAGAAGCGATAAACCTGCTCGGCGCGCGCGGCCCTCGTCCAGCCGGAAGCGCGGCGAATCGAGCGCACGACCAGCGCCTTGCTGCCGCCGTCGAACGCGGCGATCGCGGCCGCGATGGCCGCGGCGACCGACGGGTCGATGCCCGGCTCGACTGCGGGCGCAAATGCCTCCGGAGCCGGGGCGGACTGCGCAACCGCGGCCTCGGCGGGGGCCTCTCCCGCGCTCCTGCGCCTCGCGGACGCGATCAGGGCGACGACCGCGATCAGTACGGCGAGCCCTGCGAGAATCAGAATGGTGTCCATCAAAACCCTCCTCTGCCTACAGCGGCATGTTGCCGTGCTTCTTGGCGGGTCTGGAATCGCGCTTGCCCGCGAGCATCTGAAGCGCCGACGCGAGCATCTGGCGCGTGGCCGCGGGCTCGATCACGTCGTCGACATAGCCGGCCTTCGCCGCGTGTACCGCGTCGGCGACGTCGTCCATGTAGCGCCTCTCGAGCTCCGCGCGCTTGGCGTACGGGTCCTCGGCGGAGCGCATCTCATCGGCGTAGAGAAGCTGCGCGGCGATCTGCGCGGTGACGGTCGAAAAGACGCTGCCCGGCCACGCATACACGATGTCGCTCGCGGCGCGGGATGCCATCGCCGCGTAGCTCATGCCGATCGCCTGGCCGACGACGAGCGCGACGCGCGGCGCGGTCGCCTCCGACAGCGCGAACATCAGCTGCGCGCCCGCGCGGGAGAGCTCTCCCTGCGGCGCGGAGGAGATCTTCATGCCCATCGAGTCGACGACCGAGACGATCGGGATCGAGAAGCAGTCGCAGAACGCGGCGAAGCGCGCCGCCTTCTTGCAGCCGTATACGGTCAGCCTGCCCTCGTCCTTCCCCGCCTGGTTCGCGAGGAAGCCGACGGTCGTGCCGCCGATCTTGCCGATCGCGGTGACCATCGACGGCGCGAAGTCCTCGCCGAACTCGATCACGTCGCCGAGGTCCGCGACGCCCTTGATCAGGTCGCGCACGTCGTCGAGCTTGTCGATCGCGTTGAGCGCCGGGAGCTCGCGGTTTATGTCGTCCGCGGAGAAGTCCGCGGGTTCCTCCAGATTGTTTGCCGGGAGAAGACCGATCAGCTTCCGCGCGAGCGCGATCGCCTCCTCGTCGGTCTCCGCGGTCAGCTGCGCCATGCCCGAGCGCATCGAGGCCCCGGGGCCGCCGATGTCGTCGAGGGTCAGCTGTTTTCCGGCCGTCGTCGAGACGACCTGCGGGCCGTTGACGAACAGGCTCGCGTTCTTGCTCATGACGACGAAGTCGCTCATCGAAGCGACCGCCGACGCCGTTCCCCCGCAGGGGCCGAGCACCAGCGCAATCTGCGGCACGACGCCCGAGAGCGCGCTCACGCGTCCGGCCATCATGGCGTAGGCGTTCATCGCGTCGAGGCCCTCATCGAGCCTCGCCCCGGCGGTGTCCAACAGCGCGACCAGCGGAGCGCCCGTCTTTTCGGCAAGCTCCATGACCTTGAGCACTTTCTTCGCGTGGCTCGCGCCGACCGAACCGCCCTTGACGGTGAAGTCCTGCGCGTAGACGTACACCGGCTTCTCGTCGATCAGGCCGTATCCCGTCACAACGCCCGCGTCCGCGTTGAGCACGTCGAGTTCGACAAAGCTCGCCGCGTCCAGAAGCAGCGCCACGCGCTCCCTCGCAAGGAGCTTGCCGGCCTTCTTCTGCTGCGCGCAGAGCTCCGGGTCGCCCTTGAGGATCGCCAGCTTTCGCTCGCGCACGACGGGCAGGTTGCGTTCCACTCCCATTTTTCTTCCCTCCATGCCTGTATTTGGACCATTTGGATATATAAGTCAATAACCTCAACTGAACCCAACTTCTTTTTTTCTCCGTTATTATCCTGTTTTCCTGCCGCTATTCTCGTTAATTTTGATATCCGCTGCCGCTTTCTGCCGGTTCGTCGCGCGGCGCCGTTCAATTTTCCGTCACAATGTTGTCGTTTGTATATTCATCCGCGCTCTGGTATAATAGCAGTATATATGCGATAAATCGACCTCCCTGGAGGGTGATACTCATGCATGCATTCGACGGAATCCGCCTCCAGTTGTTCGCGCGCAGGGGCGGCAGAAATTACATGATGCGCTCGGAAAAGCGCGCCAGCTACAACCACCGCGCCCAGCGCAAAAAGCCGCCGAAGCGCCGGACGAGCAACGGCTACCTGCTCGTCACGCTCTTCGTCGCGATCCTCCTGTGGCCGGTCGGGCTGTTCCTGATCTGGAACCGGAGGCTCCGCTGCGGCGCGGGCGGCAAGGCCGTGTGGACGGCCGTGACGCTTCTGCTGTTCGCCGGGCTCGTGATCGCCCTCCTGACCGTCCCGACCGGCAGCCCGAAGCTGCAGGCGTTCCAGGACGGCGCGAACGACCTGATCGCCACGTGGCGCGCGGACGCGAAGGTGCAGTGGCAGACCTTCGCGGAGCGTTCCTCCGACGCGCTCGACAACATGAAAACCGTCGCAGACGCCGCCGACGACTACCTGCTTGTGAAGGCCGCGGACGGGCTCGATTCGGGCGTGCAATTCGCCGGGAGCTCGTGGGCGCGGCTGAGCGAGCTGCTCGCCCCGATGGACGAGCCTAAGCCCTCCGAGGAGCCCGGCGCCGCGCCCGGGACCGCCTCGCCGGAACCGGCTGGGACCGCCTC
>MWAC01000088.1 GCA_002068815.1 Firmicutes bacterium ADurb.Bin467
CCGGTGGAATTGACGCTCAGGCTCTACGGCCAGCCGCTGACGGACGTGTCCGTCGCGTGCCGGATGCCCGACGGAACGACCGAGGTCGTCCATGCGCGGACCGGCCCGAACGGAGAGCTCGTGCTGTCGCTTGCCGAGCTCCCCGAGCGCATCGAGATTTCCAAAGAAATTGCGTAGAATACGGGATCGAAAAACCACAGAAGAGCCCGCGCCGAACGGCGCGGGCTTCGAATGTGGGAGGGGAGGGCGCGAGCGGCGCGGCGCGGGGGCGGTGGCTGTCGTGAGAGGAGCCGCCGGACACGCGTTTTGATTGGCTGCGGCAGCGGTCGCCGGGCATGTGTCTGAACCGCACCAAAACCCCGCCTCGCGCGCGCAACAGGGCCGACAAGACTGTAAAATTTGCGCGAAATGGACAGTATGTCAAAAAATAGCATGCCATACCATGCAAATTGCTGCTGCGGTTAACGGTTTTCTTGCAAGGAATGCGCTTTTCTTTGCGCAACCTCCGCGCTCGTTATGGTATAATAGAGACAAGTGTTTTGGACCGCACACCACGGCACGGCTCCGAAAAACGAGGAAGGGGAGTACGGCAACGCATGTCGACATCCATTTCTGAATTTATTACGATGCTGGGCCAGTATCCCGCGCTGATACTGACCGCCATACTCACCATCGCCGTGATCCTGGTCAACGGCTGGACGGACGCGCCGAACGCGATCGCAACCTGCGTCTCCACGCGCGCCATGCGCCCCGAGCCGGCGATCCTCATGGCGGCCGTATTCAACCTCCTGGGCGTCCTGATCATGACGCTCGTCAACAAAAAGGTCGCCGAGACGATCTACAACATGGTCGATTTCGCCGGGGACTCGCACAACGCGCTGATCGCCCTCTGCGCCGCGCTCGTCGCGATCGTGATCTGGGCGACCGCGGCGTGGAAGTTCGGCATCCCGACCAGCGAGAGCCACGCGCTGATCGCGGGGCTTTCCGGCGGGGCGATCGCGCTGCAGGGCGGGCTGGGCGGCATCAACGGCGCGGAGTGGCTGAAGGTGATCTACGGCCTCGGGCTCTCCACGCTGCTCGGCTTTTTGATGGGATTCGGAACCTCGAAGCTCGTGGGCGTGCTGTTCCGCCGCGCGGAGCGCAAAAAGGCCAGCGTCGCGTTCCGCAGGGCGCAAATCGGCGGCGCGGCGGCGATGGCGTTCATGCACGGCGCGCAGGACGGCCAGAAGTTCATCAGCGTGTTCCTGCTGGGCATGTTCCTGACCAAGGGCGTGTCGGAAGTTCAGGTCGTGGTCATCCCGATCTGGCTGATGGTCGCGTGCGCGCTGATCATGGGCCTGGGCACGTCTATCGGCGGCTACCGCATCATCAAGGCGGTCGGCATGGACATGGTTAAGCTGAGCAAGTATCAGGGCTTCTCCGCGGACGCGGCGGCGGCGGGCTGCCTTCTGCTCTCCTCCGTGACGGGCATCCCGGTCTCGACCACGCACACGAAGACGACGGCCATCATGGGCGTCGGCGCGGCGAAGCGCCTCAAGAGCGTCAACTGGAGCGTCGTGCGCGAGATGGTGCTGACCTGGGTGCTTACATTTCCGGGCTGCGGCCTGGTGGGTTTCCTGATGGCGAAGCTGTTCATCGCCATATTTTGACAAAGTAGAGGTGCGCTATGGCTAAGAAAAGCGGCTGCAATTACTTCGAGTTCTTTCGCGAGATGACCGACTGCGCGTGCCGCGCGGCGGAGGCGCTGCATACGCTGTTCAGCAACTACCAGGCGGAGCGGCTGCGCGAGGAGACCGAGACCATCCACAAGATCGAGCACGAGGCGGACATCAAGAAGCACAGCATGATGCAGCGGCTGCTGAAGGAGTTCCTGCCGCCGATCGACCGCGAGGACATCATACGCATCGCGCACGTGCTCGACGAGGTCGTCGACATGATCGACGAGGTCGTGATGAGCCTGTACATGAACGACATCCCCGCCTGCCGGCCGGACGTGCTGCCGATCTCCGGCGTGATTGTGAAGCAGTGCGAAGAACTCAAGAAGCTGATGCAGGAGTTTGAAAACTACAAGAAGTCGACGAAGATCATGGAGCACGTCGTCGTCGTCAACACGCTCGAGGAGGAGTGCGACAGGATGTTCCTCGAGGCGGTCCGCACGCTCAAGCGCACGTGCTCCGGCCCGATCGAGCTGATCGCGTGGAAGGAAATCTACAAGAGCCTCGAGGACTGCGCGGACGCCTGCGAGAAGGTCGCCGACGCGGTCGAAGAGGTCGTCATGAAGAACACCTGAGCGAATTCATCCGGCAAAAAGGAGAGGCCTCCGGAATGGGGCTTCCCCCTTTTTGCCGCTTCGGGAGGTTATGTATTGGTCGTGCGTATGCTCTGCACGTTCGTGTGCTCCGACAGGTGGTTGACGATGTCGGTGTAATACGTCTTTCCGGGCAGCTTCAGCGTGTAGATGTTCGTGTAGAGGTTGCCGTTGTCGCGGTTTTCGACGTGGAAGTCGACGTCGAGTATCTGTATGCCCAGCGATTCGAAGTAGGCGTTGATGAAGGTGATCGTCTCGACCCGGTGGATGAACTTGATCTCGAGCTTCTTCATCGTGTTCACGCGGACGATGCGCTGCATGACGACCAGCACGCCGAGCACGAACACGCCGCCGACCAGCGCGATCAGGTAATACCCGTAGCCGATCGCAAGCCCCAGACACGCCGCGTTCCACAATGACGCCGCGGTCGTCAGCCCCGCGATCTTCTTGCGCGCGGTGAAGATCGTGCCCGCGCCCAGAAAGCCCACGCCGGTGATGACCTGCGCGGTCACGCGGCCGAAGCTGTAGGACACGCGGCCGTCGGAGACCTTCGAGATCTCCGCCATGAACGAGGCCTCGATCAGCGCGACGATGCACGCGCCCAGGCACACGAGCACGTGCGTGCGCATGCCGGCGGGCCGGCCCTTGTACTCCCGCTCGACGCCGATGAGCGTGCTGACGGCGATCGCGATGCCGATCCGAAGAAGCGTCGTCTGCCAGTCCAATCCCAAGACCTCCCTTTTCCCTTTAAGGAAATTTTATACGAAAGTTTCGGGAATTGCAACCGGCAAAGCGCATTTTCGGGAAATTTCAGCTCTACGCGAGCCCAAGCAACCTCGCGAGCGCGGCCGTGAACGCGCAGACGGCCATCCCGCAGGCGGTCGGGACCGCGATCGAGAACAGCGTCCACTTCGCGCTGCGCGTCTCCCGGGCGATCGTCAAAACCGTCGTCGAGCACGGCCAGTGCATCAGCGAAAACAACATCGTGTTGAGCGCCGTCAGCCACGTCCAGCCGTTGTTGAGGAGCAGCGCGCGAAGCGACGAGAAGCTGCCCATCTCCGCGAGCGAGCCGGTCGAGAGATATGCCATGATCGCGAGCGGCAGCACGATCTCGTTCGCGGGGAAGCCGAGCACGAATGCCGTCAGGATCGCGCCGTCGAGCCCCAGCGCCTGCGCGAACGGGTCGAGGGCGCGCACGAGCTGGCCGAGCAGCGTGCCGCCCGGGGTCGAGACGTTCGCGAGCAGCCAGATCAGGGCGCCAGCCGGCGCCGCGACCGCCGCCGCGCGGCCGAGCACGTAGAGCGTCCGGTCGAACACCGAGCGCACGATCACCTGCCCGATCTGCGGCCTGCGAAACGGCGGCAATTCCAGCGTGAACGACGAAGGCACGCCGCGCAGAAGCGTTGCGGACAGAAGTCTCGAGACGGCGAACGTCATGAGTATGCCGAGCACGATCAGCAAGGACAGAAGCGCCGCGGAGAGCATCGCGCCGCCGGAGACGAGCCCGACCTCCGCGAGGAAGATCGCGATCAGCGCGATCAGCATCGGGAAGCGGCCGTTGCAGGGCACGAAGCTGTTTGTGAGGATCGCGATAAGCCGCTCCCTGGGGGACTCGATTATCCTGGCCGCCACGACCCCTGCGGCATTGCACCCGAAGCCCATGCTCATAGTCAATGCCTGCTTGCCGTGCCCGCCGTTCTTTCGGAAGAGGTGGTCTAGATTGAACGCGACTCTTGGCAGATAGCCAAAGTCCTCCAGCAGGGTGAACAGCGGGAAGAATACCGCCATGGGTGGGAGCATTACAGCGACCACCCAAGCGATGGTCCTGTAGCATCCCATGATCAGGATCCCGTGGAGCCACGCCGGCGCGCCTGTGTTCAACATGAACGCGCTCATCTTGGCCTCTAGACCGAATAGGAGCCATGATAGGATCATGGACGGGTAATTGGCCAGGGAGATGGTGATCGCGAACACCACCCCAAGCATGAGCAACATGATGGGGACTCCAAACCGGCGCGACGTGACAATGGAGTCAAGTCGCTCGGTCAGTGTG
>MWAC01000089.1 GCA_002068815.1 Firmicutes bacterium ADurb.Bin467
CCACACCCACGCCGACCCCGGTTCCGACGCCGACCGCGCCGACCGTCGGCAGCGTCTCCGAGCCGGTGATAACCTTCAACCCGGTCAGCTATGAGGACGAGGGCGTCGTATTTGTGGCCGGCGAGGTGGAGGTCTCCTGGCATGCGGACGGCGACGTCGACCGCTACCGCATCGCGATCCGCAACGCCGACACGAACGAGGTGTACGTGGACACGACGACGGCCGCGACCTCGAACGCGATCCCCGAGGGCAACCTCGCCGAGGGCGTCCTCTACCGGATCGACGTCACCGCAATCCCGATCAACGGCACCGAGGCGGACGGCAATTCCGACCCCGACCGCGCCGCCCGTCGGCGAAGTCTCCGAGCCGGAAATCCACTTCAACCCGGTCAGCTATGAGGACGGCGACATCTCCTTCGTCTCCGGCGAGGTCGAGGTAACTTGGTATGCGGACGGCGACGTCGCGAACTACCGAGTCGTGATCCGCAACGCCGACACGAACGCCGTGCTCGTCGACGAGACGACGGCCGAGACCTCGAACATGATCCCCGAGGGCAGCCTCGCCGAAGGCGTCGTCTACCGCATCGACGTGACGGCGATCCCGATCAACGGCGCCGAGGCGGACGGCAGGACCGCGGCAAAGTACTTCGCGCTCGAGCCGGCGCCCGAGCCGAAGCCCGAGCCGACCGAAGTGCCCGAGCCCGAGCCGACCGAGGTGCCCGAGCCCGAGCCGACCGAGGTGCCGGGTCCCGGGCCGAGGACCGAGCCGACGCCGGACATCTGGGCCGTGCCGCTGGACGCCAGCGCGGATCCTCTGCAGATCGAGCAGCTGCAATTGGTGCTCGAGCGGTGGGGATGGCTGACGCTCGCGGGCGGGGAGTTTAGCGCCCAGCGCGGCGTGCTCGACCAGGTGACGCTGCAGGCCGTGCTCGACTTCCAGCTCTTCGTCAACGAGCAGTACGCAGGCGTTTCCGGCAGGCCGTTGGTCCTCCTGGACCTCGCCCTCGAGAACCCGGCGATACAGCCCGACACGCTGAAGCTGATCATGAACGACCAGATGGTCGAAATCTTCAAGCCCTAGAGACAACCGGCCCGCCGGAAGCGATTCCGGCGGGCCAAAACATGCAGACGCCCCGCTTCGGGGGAAGCGGGGCGTCTGCGTGTCGACAAAGATATGCAGAACGGCCTCTTAAATCAAAACCGACGACATGCGCGTCGGTTTTGCGCATTTTTCGGGAGCCAACGCTTGCGTTGGCGGAGGGAAATGCTTACCCCCTCCGGTCGCCGCCCGGAGATTCGCGAGAATTTCGGGCGACCGGCCCCACGCGTTGGATAACCCCGTTTTTCAACGCCTTTAGAACTTCAGCGCATTCAGCTTGATGCCCGGGCCCATCGTCGTCGAGAGGACCGCGGACTTGATATAGGTGCCCTTCGCCGCGGCGGGCTTCGCCTTGATGACGGCCTCCATCAGCGTCCGGAGGTTCTCCTGCAGCTTGACCTCGTCGAACGAGGCCTTGCCCAGCGGACAGTGGACGATCGCGGTCTTGTCGACGCGGTACTCGACCTTGCCGGCCTTGATGTCGTGGATCGCGCGGGTGACGTCCATCGAGACGGTGCCGGACTTCGGGTTCGGCATCAGGCCCTTGGGGCCGAGCACGCGGCCGAGGCGGCCGACGAGGCCCATCATGTCCGGCGTCGCGACGCAGACGTCGAAGTCGAACCAGCCGCCCTGAATCCTGGCGACCATGTCCTCGGCGCCGACGAAATCGGCGCCGGCGGCGAGCGCCTCGTTGGCCTTGTCGCCCTTGGCGAACACCAGCACGCGCAGCGTCTTGCCGGTTCCGTGCGGGAGAACGACCGCGCCGCGGACCTGCTGGTCGGCGTGGCGGGGGTCGACGCCCAGCCGGATCGAGATTTCGACGGTCTCGTCGAACTTGGCCTTCGCGGTCTTCTTGACGAGCGATACGGCCTCCTCCGGATCGTAGTACTTGGTGCGGTCGATCAGCTTCAGGCTGTCGGAATACTTTTTGCCCATCTTCATTGATAACATCCTCCCTGTGGTCAAGCGGGTATCAGACCCTCCCACGATTGTGCGCCCCGCGGGGCTGGCTTCTTCGGTCAGTCGACCACGACGATGCCCATCGAGCGGGCGGTCCCGGCGATCATGCGCATCGCGCTCTCGACGGAGGCGGCGTTTAAGTCGGGCATCTTGAGCTCCGCGATCTCGCGGACCTGCGCCTGCGTGATGTTGGCGACCTTGTCCCTGTTCGGGCGGCCAGAGGCATGCTCCAGGCCGCAGGCCTTCTTGATGAGCACCGCGGCCGGCGGCGTCTTCGTGATGAAGGTGAACGAGCGGTCCTGGTACACGGTGATGACCACCGGGATGACCAGGCCGACCTGCTTGGCGGTGCGGTCGTTGAACTCCTTGCAGAAGCCGGGGATGTTCACGCCGTGCTGGCCGAGCGCAGGGCCGATCGGCGGCGCGGGCGTCGCCTTGCCGGCGTTGACCTGCAGCTTGATCAGCGCAGTTACTTTCTTTGCCATGGGGGTATCCTCCTCTACTCGTATGTGGTGAAGCGGAGCGCCTTTTGGCGCGCCTCCCACTCCCTGAAACCCGGAAAATCCGGGAAATCAGACGTCTGCCGCGCGGGGGATTTTGTCCCTCGCCGGGCGATCAGTCCTCGCGGACGACCT
Organism: Firmicutes bacterium ADurb.Bin467; assembly: GCA_002068815.1. Classification (GTDB taxonomy): domain Bacteria; phylum Bacillota; class Clostridia; order Christensenellales; family Aristaeellaceae; genus Pullichristensenella. The sequence continues at coordinate 2,694 of MWAC01000089.1, forward strand.
CGTCGAAGTTCAATTCGACCGGGGTCTCCTGCTTGAACATCATGACCATCACGTTGACGGTCTGCGCCTGGTCGTTGACCGAGACCACGCGCCCGGTGAAATTCTCGAAAAGCCCCCCGAGCACGCGCACGGTGTCGCCCGGGCGGATGTCGATGCGGGCGGGCGTGCGCGACTCGAACACCGTCGCGAAGTCCGTCTCCGACAAGGGCGTCGGCTTGTTGCCCGCGCCCACGAAGCCCGTGACGCCGCGCGTGTTGCGCACGACGTACCAGCTCTCGTTCGTCATGAGCATCTTGACCAGCACATAACCGGGCAGCAATTTGCGCTGCACGGTCTTGCGCTTGTTGTTCTTGATTTCGACGGCGTCCTCGACCGGGATCGAGACCTCGAGGATCAGATCCTGCATGCCGTTGTTTTCGACGGCCTTTTCGAGGTTCGCCTTCACCTTGTTTTCATAGCCGGAATAGGTATGTACGACATACCACTTGGCTTCATTCTCCGCCATGGGCCCCCCCTAGCTGACCAGAAGCTCGACGAGCTTTCCGGCGCCCAAATCGATCACGCCGATTATGACGCCCATGATGACCATGAACACAAGCACCACGACGGAGTAATTGACGATGTCCTTCTTCGTGGGCCAAGTGACCTTCTTGAGCTCGAAATACGTCTCCTTGAATTTCCGGCCGATTCCCACGAAAAAGCCGCCGACGCGCTTGAAGAAATTCTTCTTTTCAGAACTCTTCTTCTCAGCGTTCTTTGCCATGTTCCACAACTCCTTCTCAAGTCCCAGAGCGCCCGTTCAGCGGGTCTCCCTGTGGCTGGTGTGCTTCTTGCAGAAGCGGCAGTACTTGCTCATCTCGAGCCGGTCGGGGTCGTTTTTCTTGTTCTTCATGGTATTGTAATTGCGCTGCTTGCAGTCCGAGCAGGCCAGCGTTACCTTGACTCGCTTATCAGATGCCATCCCTCTTGACACCTCCTGTTCTAAGATTCGGCGCCTCCAGCAATCGATGCCCGCCGTCGCAAGACCGGCGAAAACGCCGACGACAACAGAAGCCCGCATCCGGGGCAGACCCATATATTATAACCCCGAATCCGGTTGAATGCAAGGGCCGGCTTTGCGCATATGTAAATTTTACACAGAATCGCGCGCGTTCCAGGGCAGAATTTTGTCGCCCCGGACGAGAAACGCGCGCCGGGAGACGGAGGCCAAGGGCTGGTCGGAATAAGAATCGGAGTAGAAATCGTCGATCTGCGCATCCGGAAATTCTTCGCGAAAGCGCCTGACCTTCTCGGCCCCGTGGCAGTTCGGGCCGAGAAACCGGCCGGTCTTTCTGTCCATCGGCTATGCCACCTGCCACTGGTGCCACGTCATGGCCCACGAGTCCTTCTCCGATTCCTCCGTGGCCGCCCTCCTCAACGGTTCTTTCGTCTGCATCAAGGTCGACCGGGAGGAGCGGCCCGACATCGACGGCATCTAC
>MWAC01000090.1 GCA_002068815.1 Firmicutes bacterium ADurb.Bin467
GGCTCGGTCCGACCGGTGCGCGGCGCGCTCCCGATGGTCATCGCGGCGCTGACGGCGGGCGTCCGATCGGCGATGTTGCCGGCCGCGAACCTGCCCGAGGTGCGCACGATCGAGGGGATCGGCCTCCTGCCCGTCTCGCACCTCCGCGACGCGGTCGCGCACTTCTCCGGCCGCGCGCCGATCGCCCCCGTGCCGACGGTCCGGTACATAGACCTCCTGACCGCGCGCGAGTACCCGGTCGACTTTTCGCACGTCAAGGGCCAGCGGTTCGCGAAGCGCGCGCTCGAGATCGCGGCGGCGGGCGGGCACAACGCGCTGATGATCGGCTCGCCCGGCTCCGGAAAGACGCTGATGGCGCGCTGCATCCCGACGATTTTGCCGGACATGTCGTTTCAGGAGGCGCTCGAGGTCACGCGCATCCACTCGGTCGCCGGCGCGATCCCGGAGACGGGGCTTTTGACCGAGCGGCCGTTCCGCTCGCCGCACCACACGGCGTCGAACGCGTCGCTCGTCGGCGGCGGCGCGGGCGCGCTGCCGGGGGAGATCTCGAAGGCGCACAACGGCGTGCTGTTTCTGGACGAACTGCCCGAGTACCGCCGCGACGTGCTCGAGGCGCTTCGGCAGCCGCTCGAGGACGGCTTCGTGACGGTCGCGCGCGTCAACGCGACGGCGACGTACCCCGCGCAGTTCACGCTCGTATGCTCGATGAACCCCTGCCCGTGCGGGAACCTCGGGAGCCGGCTGCAGCCCTGCCGCTGCTCCCCCGCGGAGATACGGCGATACCTCAACCGCATCTCCGGCCCGCTGCTCGACCGCATCGACATGCACATCGAGGTCGAGTCGATCCCGTCCGACCGGCTCTCCGACGAAGTCGCCGAGGAGCCCTCCTCCGCGATCCGCGAGCGCGTCGAGAGGGCGCGCAGCGTGCAGTCGGAGCGGTACCGGAGCGAGCCCGGCGGCCTTCGGATCAACGCGCAGCTGAACGCGCGCACATTGAACCGCGCCTGCCCGATGACCGGGCGCGCGCGGGAAATCCTGAAGCTCTCGAGCGAGGCGCTCAGCTTCTCGAACCGCGCCTACACGCGCATCCTGAAGGTCGCGCGCACGATCGCCGACCTCGAGGGCGCGGACGTGATCGACGAGGCGCATGTCTCGGAAGCCGTGCAGTACCGCACGCTCGACCGCAAATACTGGGGGTAGCCGCATGGATTTGAGCGCGATGGAGCAATATTGGATATGGCTGTCGGGCGTCGAGGGCATCGGCATCCGCCGCTTCTACAGGCTTTTGTCGGAGTACGGCGACGCGCGCGCCGTCTGGGACAGCATAGGCGACCCGGGCATGGCGTTTCTCGGCGCCCGGGCGCTTGAAAACCTGCGCGCCGCGCGCACGGAGGAGCGGTTTTTCCGCGTGTTTTCGGAGCTCGAGCGGCTCAATATGCGCGCGATTCCGCGGATTTCCGAAGCGTACCCCGCGTCGCTTCACGAGATCTTCGACCCGCCCGCGACCTTGTACGTGCGCGGGGACGCGGACCTCTCGGCGGAGCGGATGTTCGCGATCGTCGGCACGCGCCGCGCGACGCGGGACGGGAAGCGCGCGGCGCGGGAGTTCGCGCGCACGCTCGCGGGCGAGGGCGTCTCGGTCGTCAGCGGGCTCGCGCGCGGCGTGGACACCGCGGCGCACGAGGGCGCGCTCGAGGGCGGGGCGCCGACGATCGCCGTGCTCGGGAGCGGCGCGGACGTGATCTACCCGCCGGAAAACGAATTGCTCGCGGAGCGCATACTGGACGCCGGCGGCGCGGTCGTCTCCGAGTACGTGCCGGGCGCCGAGCCCTCGAAGGGCAACTTCCCGCAGCGCAACCGCATCATCAGCGGGCTCTGCGCGGGCGTGCTGCTCGTCGAGGGCGCGGAGAACTCCGGCGCGATGATCACGGTGAACCTGGCGACCGAGCAGGGCCGCGACGTGTTCGCGGTGCCGGGCTCGATCTACTCGCCCCTGAGCGCCGCCCCGAACCGGCTGATACAACTGGGCGCGCCCCCGGCGCTCTCCGGCTGGGACATACTGGAGCACTACCGCTGGGCGAGCCGCCCGGCAAAACCCGCGCCCGGGGCGCCGCTCCCGGAGCTCGACGAGGAGGAATCGACGCTCGTGACGGCGCTTCGCGAGCAGGAGCTCTCGTTCGACGAGCTGTGTTCGCTGGGTAAATTTCCTGCGGCGAAACTAAATTCACTCTTGACAATGCTTGTGCTTCGGGGCATAATCGTAAAAGCCCCGGGCGGACTGTATCGGGCGTATCAATAGAAGCTTTTTCATGGAGGACTTCAATGGCGACGAAACTGGTAATCGTGGAATCTCCGGCCAAGGCAAAGACGATCGCAAAATTCCTCGGCCGCGGCTATAAGGTCGAGGCCTCGCAGGGCCACGTGCGCGACCTTCCCAAGTCGCAGATCGGCGTGGACATCGAAAACGGCTTCGACCCCAAATACATCACGATCCGCGGGCGCGGCGACATTCTGAACAAGATTCGCAAGGAGGCGCGCTCCGCCTCGAAGGTCTACCTCGCGACCGACCCGGACCGCGAGGGCGAGGCGATCTCCTGGCATCTGGCGAGCGTGCTCGGCATCGACGAGACGTCGCCCTGCCGGATCGAATTCAACGAGGTGACGATGAAGGCGGTCAAGGCGGCCGTCAAGAGCCCGCGCGGCATCGACCTGAGCCGCGTCAACGCGCAGCAGGCGCGCCGCGTGCTCGACCGGCTCGTCGGCTACAAGATCAGCCCCATCCTCTGGGCGAAGGTCAAGAAGGGGCTGAGCGCGGGCCGCGTGCAGTCGGTCGCGACGAAGATGATCTGCGACCGCGAGACCGAGATCGAGATCTTTGCGCCGGAGGAGTTCTACAACATCTCCGCGCAGTTCGACATCGGCGGCGCGTCGATCTCCGCAAGATTCTTCGGGCAGGGCGACGAGAAGATCGAAATCCACTCGCGCGAGGCGTGCGACGATCTGCTCCGGCGCGCGCACGTGGGAAGCTATAAGGTCGGCTCGATCAAGCGTTCCGAGCGGCGCAAGTTCCCCGCCGCGCCGTTCACGACGTCGAACCTGCAGCAGGAGGCGTCGCGCAAGCTCGGCTTCACGACGCAAAAGACGATGCAGGTCGCCCAGCAGCTCTACGAGGGCGTCGACATCCTCGGCGAGGGCTCGCAGGGCCTCGTGACCTACATCCGCACCGACTCGACGCGCATCTCCGACGAGGCGCTCGCCTCCGTGCGCGACATGATCCACGCCTCCTACGGCGAGAAGTTCCTGCCGGCGGAGCCGAACATCTACAAGAGCCGCAAGAGCGCCCAGGACGCGCACGAGGCGATCCGCCCGACCGACATCCTAAGAAAGCCCGAGAACATCAAGAACTCGCTGACGCGCGACCAGTTCCGGCTCTACCGGCTGATCTACGACCGGTTCGTCTCGAGCCAGATGACGCCGGCGGTGTTCGACACGCTGTCCGCGGACGTCGCGGGCGAAAACGCTCTGACGTTCCACATCAGCGGCCAGAAGATGAAGTTCGCGGGCTTCACCGCCGTCTACGAGGAGGTGCTCGACGACCAGGTCGAGGAGAAGGACATGCAGCTGCCGAACCTCGAGGAGGGCATGGTCGCGCGGCTGCTCGACATCGCGGGCGAGCAGCGGTTCACGCAGCCCCCGCCGCGCTACACCGAGGCGTCGCTCGTGCGCGCGCTCGAGGAAAAGGGCATCGGAAGGCCGTCGACCTATGCGCCGACGATCTCGACGATCATCACCCGCGGCTACGTCGCGCGCGAGAACAAGCGGCTGATCCCGACGGAGCTCGGCAAGATCGTCAACGAGCTGATGTGCCGGAACTTCCCGGACATCGTAAACATACAGTTCACCGCCGACATGGAGGAAAAGCTCGACGCGGTCGAGACCGGCTCCGCCGACTGGCACGGCGTCGTGAAGGAATTCTACGGCCCGTTCGAGCAGGCGCTCGAGAACGCCGAGGCGAGCATCGAAAAGGTCGCGATCGAGGACCAGGTGTCCGACGTGCCGTGCGAGAAGTGCGGCGCGATGATGATCTACAAGATGAGCCGCTACGGGAAATTCCTCGCCTGCCCGAACTTCCCGAACTGCCGGCACACCTTGGCGCTGCCGAAGAACATCGAGGTCCCCTGCCCCGCCTGCGGCGCAAAGCTGCTGGAGCGCATCAGCCGCAAGGGGCGCAAGTTCTACGGCTGCGAGCGGTATCCCGAGTGCGAGTTCGTGTCGTGGGACAGGCCGGTCAACGAGAAGTGCCCGGTCTGCGGTTCGCGCATGGTCTACAAGCGCGGCGCGAAGGACACGCACTACCACGTCTGCACGAACGAAACCTGCCGCCACCGCGCAGAGGTCGAGCAGCTCAATGACGACTAGGGTCACCGTCGCCGGCGCGGGGCTCGCCGGCTGCGAGGCCGCCTGGCAGCTCGTCCGGCGCGGCGTCCCTGTGAGGCTCGTCGACATGAAGCCCGCAAGGCGCTCGCCCGCGCATTCTGCGGACGGCTTCGCGGAGCTCGTGTGCTCGAACTCGCTGAAGGCGGAGCAGCTTACAAACGCTTCCGGCCTTTTGAAGGCGGAGATGCGCGCGCTCGGCTCGCTGATCCTCCGCGCGGCGGAAAACTCGCGCGTGCCCGCGGGCTCGGCGCTTGCGGTCGACCGCGAGCGGTTTTCGGAGTTCGTCACGCGGACGCTGAAAGAGCACCCGCTGATCGAATTCGAGACGGCGCTCGTCGACCGCATGCCGGAGCCCCCGGCGATCGTCGCGACCGGCCCGCTGACCGACCCCGCGCTCGCGGACGCGCTGACGCGGCTCCCGGGGCTTCGCGCTCTGCACTTCTTCGACGCCGCGGCGCCGATCGTGACGGCGGAATCGATCGACATGGACAGGGTGTTCCGCGCGTCCCGCTACGGCAAGGGCTCGGACTACCTGAACTGCCCGATGACGGAGGCCGAGTACAATGCGTTTTACGACGCTCTGGTCTCGGCGGAATTGGCCGAGCTCCACGACTTCGAAAAAAACCTCGTGTTCGAGGGCTGCCTCGCGGTCGAGATCCTGGCACGGCGCGGGCGGCAGACGCTCGCGTTCGGGCCGCTGAAGCCCGTGGGTCTGACCGACCCGCGAACCGGCAAAGAGCCCTGCGCGATCGTGCAGCTCCGGCAGGAGAACGAGTCGGGCACGCTCTACAACCTCGTCGGCTTCCAGACCCGGCTCAAGTGGGGCGAGCAGAAGCGCGTGTTCTCGATGATCCCGGGGCTGGAAAACGCGGAGTTCGCGCGCTACGGCGTGATGCACCGCAACACCTACCTGAACTCCCCGGACGTGCTCGGCAGAAACTACGCGCTCGCGTCCGACCCGCTTTTGCGCTTCGCGGGGCAATTGACCGGCGTCGAGGGCTACATGGAGTCCGCGGCGAGCGGCCTCGTCGCGGCGATCGGGCTCTTCAAGGCGCTCCGCGGCGAACCCGAGCCGGACTTCACCGGAAGGACGGTCCTCGGCGCGCTGGAGAGGCACGTTCGCACAAAGGCGCGCGACTTCCAGCCGATGAACGCGAACTTCGGCATACTCGACCCGCCGGATCAGCAAGTCCGCGGAAAGCGAAACCGCTGCGAACGGCTCTCCGAGCGCGCGCTGCAAGAGCTTGACAGGATCAAAGACGAATGCGAATTGAGGAGTTGAACATGGAACAGACCGCGTTTCACGGAACCACGATCTGCGCCGTCCGGCGCGACGGCTTGTGCGCCATCGCCGGCGACGGGCAGGTGACGTTCGGCCAGCAGACGGTCATGAAGTCGCACGCGAAGAAGGTGCGCCGCATCTACAACGGCCAGGTGGTCGTGGGCTTTGCGGGCAGCGTCGCGGACGCGTTCGCGCTGACGGAGAAGTTCGAGGAGAAGCTCACGCAGTACTCGGGCAACCTCGCGCGCGCGGCGGTCGAGCTCGCGCAGGACTGGCGGCTCGACAAGGCGATGCGCAGGCTCGAGGCGATGCTCTTATGCGCGGACAGGGAAAACCTGCTGCTCGTCAGCGGCACGGGCGAGGTCATCGAGCCGGACGACGGCGTGCTCGCGATCGGCTCCGGCGGCAACTTCGCGCTGGCGGCCGCGCGCGCGCTGATCGCGAACACCGGGCTCTCCGCCAAGGAGATCGCCGAACGCTCGCTGCGCATCGCGTCGGACATCTGCGTGTTCACGAACGGAAACATCATCGTGGAGACCGTGTAAAGGAGATTGAACATGAGCCAGCTCACACCGCGCGAGATCGTCCGCGAGCTCGACCGCTATATCATCGGCCAGGACGAGGCCAAGCGCGCCGTGGCCGTGGCGCTTCGCAACCGCTACCGCCGCGCGCAGCTTCCCCCGGAGATCCGCGAGGAAGTCACGCCGAAGAACATATTGATGGTCGGCCCGACCGGCGTCGGCAAGACCGAGATCGCGCGCAGGCTCGCGAAGCTCGTCGACGCGCCGTTTGTCAAGGTCGAGGCGACGAAGTTCACCGAGGTCGGCTACGTCGGCCGCGACGTCGAGTCGATCGTGCGCGACCTGCTCGAGGCGTCGATACGGCTCGTCAAGGAGCAGCACACCTCGCGCGTCCACAAGCGCGCCGAGAGAAACGCCGAGGAGCGGCTCGCCGACCTGATCGTGAAGCCGATCAAGAAAAAGAGCAATCCGCTGGACATCTTGCTCGGCAACAAGCCGCGCGAGCCCGAGCTTCCGCCCGAGGAGCGCGACCGACTCACGCTCCGCCGCGCGGACGTGCTCGAAAAGCTGCGCAAGGGCGAACTCGAGCACGAGGTCGTCGAGGTCGAGGTCGAGGAAGTCGCGCCGAGGAGCGAAATCCCCGGCACGGACATGAACATGAACGACATGTTGGGCTCCATCCTCCCGAAGCGCACGAAGCTTCGCAAGGTCGAGGTCCGCGAGGCGCGCAGGATACTCGTCGCCGAGGAGGAGCAGAGCCTGATCGACATGGACAGCGTCTACATCGAGGCGATCGACCGCGCGGAGCAGCACGGCATCGTGTTTTTGGACGAAATCGACAAGATCGCCGGCCGAGGCGGCGGCAACAGCGGCCCGGACGTATCGCGCGAGGGCGTGCAGCGGGACATCCTGCCCATCGTCGAGGGCTCGACCGTCAACACGAAGTACGGCCCGGTGCGGACCGACCACATGCTCTTCATCGCCGCCGGAGCGTTCCACGTCTCGAAGGTCACGGACCTGATCCCGGAATTGCAGGGCCGCTTCCCGGTGCGCGTCGATTTGAAGCCGCTTACGCGCGAGGACTACAAGCGGATTTTGACGCAGCCCGAGAACGCGCTGATCCGGCAGTATCAGATGCTCCTCAAGGTCGACAACGTCTCGCTCGCGTTCGACGAGGGCGCGCTGACCTCGATCGCCGACTACGCGTGGCAGGCGAACGAGACCGCCGAGAACATCGGCGCGCGCCGGCTCCACACGATTTTGGAGATGATTCTCAACGACATCGCCTACAACGCCGGCGGCGGCGACGCGCCGGAGGCGACCGTGAACGTCGACGCGGAGTACGTCAAGAGCCAGCTCTCCGAGGAAATCCAGTCCAAGGATGTCAAAAAGTACATTTTGTAACTGGAAAATTTGCTAACTGTATGATTTTCCCCCATATCGGAAAAAATACTGCATAGGTATCTATGCGGTATTTTTGATGTGGGGGTATTATCATGAAGGCAATCATCATGGCGGGCGGCGAGGGATCGAGGCTCAGGCCCCTGACCTGCGACTGTCCGAAGCCCATGATGCGGCTGATGGACCGCCCGGTGATGGAGTACGCGCTGAAGCTCTTGAAAAAGCACGGCATCCGCGAATCGGCGGTCACGCTCGGGTATTTGCCCGACGCGATTGTGGATTTCTTCGGCGACGGCTCCGAATGGGGCCTTACGCTGCGCTATTACACGGAGCGCGTGCCGCTGGGCACCGCGGGCGGCGTCAAGCAGGCGGCGGACTTTTTGAACGAGACCTTTTGCGTGCTGTCCGGCGACGGCGTGACCGACCTGGACCTCACCGCGGCGCTTCGATTCCACCGCGAGCGCGGCGCGCTGGTCACGATGGTGCTGACGAGGGTTCAGAACCCGCTCGAGTACGGCGTCGTCGTCACCGGCGCGGACGGGCGCGTGCGCAGCTTTCAGGAAAAGCCCGGCCCGGGCGAGGTCATCTCCGATACGATCAACACCGGCATCTACATCCTCGAGCCCGAAATCCTCGACCGCGTCCCGGACGGCAAGCCCTGCGACTTCGGAAGCGAGCTGTTTCCGAAGCTCGTCGAGGAGGGCGAGCGGGTGTTCGGCTGCGTGCTCGAGGGCTATTGGTGCGACATCGGCGACGTGCCGGCGTATCTGCGCGCGCACTTCGACCTGTTGGACGGCAGGTTGAAGCTCGACGTGCCGACAGGCGTTCAGAAGGGCGCGCTTGTCGACGAGGACGCGCGCGTCGAACGGCCTTGCTTCATCGGCCCCGGCGCGAAGGTCGCGCGCGACGCATATGTCGGCGCGTACAGCGTGATCGGCTCCGGCGCGTCGGTTGAGGCGCAGGCCGGCGTCAAGCGGTCGGTGCTCTGGAAGGGCGCGCGCATGGAGAAGGGTTCGCAGGCGCGCGGCTGCGTGCTGGCCGCGAACGCAACGATGTCCGAGGGCGCGCAGGCATTCGAGGAGAGCGCACTCGGGACCGGCGCTTCGCTCGGCGCGCGGGCGTCGCTGATGCCGGGGGTCAAGGTCTGGCCGTACAAGGGCGTGCAGGACGGCGAGCGGCTCGAGGCGAACCTCGTCTGGGGCTCGCGCGCGGAGCGCGGCTTCTCCGAGGGAAGCCTGCCGCTTAACGACCCCGCGGCCGCCGCGCGCGCGGCGCAGGCGCTGGCGGCGGACCTGAAACCCCGCGAGTTCCTGCTCGCGCACACGCACTCGGCGGTGTCTCTGGCGCTGTTTCACGCGTGCGCGGCGGGGCTGATGGCGCAGGGCGTGCAGGTGCTCGACGCGGGCGCTTCGACGCTTCCGCAGCTTCGGCACGCGCTGAAATCGCTCGGCGCGGACGGCGCGGCGCTCGTCGACAGCGCGTTCCTGACGCCCTTGACGAAGGAGGGCGCGCTGCTCCCCCGCAAGCGCCAGCGGTCGATCGGCTCGATGCTGCTCCGGCAGGACTTCTCCGGCCCGTTCTGCGGCATCACGCGGCCGATGGTCGCGGTCGGGCGCACGGAGTTCCCGTACGTCGCGTCGCTCTCCCGGGCGTTCCGCGCGCACTCCGAAAACGCTCCGCCGGTGGCCGTGTTCGCCGAGGACATGCAGCTCCTCTCCGTCGCCGAGCGCGCGTTCGTGCGGGCGGGGATCAACGTCCGGTGCGAGTGGGAGGAGGAGATGATGGAGCTCGACGGCGACGAGGTCGGCGTATGGCTGAACGCGACCGGCGAGACCGCCTCGTTCGTCGGCGCGGACGGCGCGCTGACCGAGGCCGAGGGGCAGCTGCTGCTCCTCTGGACGGCGCTCGAATCCGGCGAGCGGACATTGCTGCTCCCAGCGAGCTTCACGCGCGCGGCCGACAAGCTCGCGATGCGCTACGGCGCCGAACTCTACTACGAGAGCGTCGAGAAGTCTCGCTGGATGGACGCGCTCGCGCGGCTGCACCCGGAGCAGTTCCTCTTGCACTTCGACGGCCTGTACCTCGCGCTCCGGGCGCTGTCGGCTTTGCAGGAGGCGGGAATCAATCTCTCCGAGTGGCGGCAGCAGATGCCGAAGGTGCACCGAAAGAGCCGCGTCATCGAGATGGCGCTCAACGAGCGGGGCCGCGTGCTGCGCGCGTTCTCCGAATCGGAGGCGAACGCCGAGCTCGGCGGCGGCATACGGCTGAACCGCGAGCGCGGCTGGGCGTGGATCTGCCCGGACGAGAAGCGCCCGCTGTGCAGGATCGTGTCCGAGAGCACGGACGCCGAATTCGCGAGCGAGCTGTGCGACTTCTGCGAGAAGACACTGAAGCAGAAGCTGCAGGGGAAATAAAACAGAGGGCGGTTCACGCGAGCCGCCCTCTCGATCTATGCCTTTTTGACCATCGGACCCTTCGGCGTGTCCTCGATGATGTAGCCCATGTCGAGCACCTCCTGCCGGATCTGGTCGGCGAGCGCGAAGTCCTTCGCCTTTTTCGCGGCAACGCGCTGTTCGACGAGCGCCTTGACCTCGTCCGGCGTCGCGTCGAAGTCCTTGCGGAGGAGCCCCAGCACGTCGGTCATCGTCCCGAGCGCGTTCAGCCCCGCGTCGATCGCCTCCCGCGCGCTGTCCGCGGTCAAGGACGAGTTCATGTCGCGCACGTGCTCGAAGATCGCGGCGAGCGCGTCGGCGGTGTTCAAATCGTCCGACATCGCGGCGTCGAACGCCTCGACGGCCTTCTTGGCGCGCTCAGCGAACGTCTGTTCGTCTGCGTTCATCGCGCGCTCCGGAGCGTGCTCGCGGTTGAACAGCGCCGTGTTGCGGGCTGTGTAGAGCCGCTCGAGCGAGCTCGTCGCCTGTTCGATCAGTTCGCGCGAGAAGTTGATCGGGCTCCGATAGTGCGCCGAGAGCATGAACAGCCGCACGGCCTCCGCGTCGTACTCCTTCAAGATGTCGCGCACCATGAAGAAGTTGCCCTCGGACTTCGACATCTTTTTGTTGTCGACGTTGATGTGGCCGTTGTGCATCCAGTACTTCGCGAACGGCTTCCCCGTCGCTCCCTCGGACTGCGCGATCTCGTTCTCGTGGTGCGGGAAGATCAGGTCGACGCCGCCGCAGTGGATGTCGAACGTGTCGCCCAAGTACTTCATGCTCATCGCCGAGCACTCGATGTGCCAGCCGGGGCGCCCCTCGCCCCACGGGCTCTTCCAGAACGGCTCGCCGGGTTTTTGCGCCTTCCAGAGCGCGAAGTCCATCGGGTCGTCGAGGTTCTGGCCGATCAGCTTCCCGTAGTTTGCGCGGTAGGCCTGCGTGTCGAAGTAGACGTCGCCGTCGACCGCGTACGCGAGCCCCTTCGCCTCGAGCTTCTTGATGATCGCGATGATCTCGCCGATGTGCTTCGTCGCGCGCGGGTGCACGTCCGCCTCGAGTACGCCCAGCGCCTGCGCGTCCTTGAAATACTCCGCGATGTACTTCTCGGCGATCGCGTCGACCGTCGTCCCCTGCTCGTTCGCGCTCTTGATCATCCTGTCGTCGATGTCCGTGAAGTTCTGGACGAAGGTTACATCGTAACCGATGTGCTTTAAGAACCTGCGCAGCGTGTCAAAGAGTATGAACGGGCGCGCGTTGCCGATGTGGAAGTAGTTGTAGACCGTCGGGCCGCAGGCGTAGATGCCGACCTTGCCCTCCCGGACCGGGACGAACGGCTCCTTTTTGCGCGTCAGCGTGTTGAAAATCTGCATGTTTTTCAAACTCCTTTCGGCCTTTTACAAATGTAACGGCCGCGCCCCAACAGAGGCGTGGCCGCGGTTCCACTCTGAATTTCGCTCGACGCCGTAACGTGGCGAACGTCCGCGTCTAAGGGAAATTCCCCCTCGGCGCGGCGACTCCGGGGCGCACGCTTC
>MWAC01000091.1 GCA_002068815.1 Firmicutes bacterium ADurb.Bin467
GTCGTGCGCAAACCCCTTCTCTGGGGTGATCACGCGAATCGTCATGGCATCCGGTAGCGCGCCCTTTCGCGGGCGATCGTCGTCTGGCCGCCGTGGCCGGGGTAAGTGCGCGTGTCGCCGGGCAGAGCGAACAGCAGTTCCAGCGAGCGGCGCATGTCCCGCGCGCTCGAGCCGGGGAAGTCGACGCGGCCGAACGCGCCCAAAAACAGCGTGTCGCCGCTGAACAGAACGCCGTGCTCCTTCGCGTACAGGCACACGCCGCCGGGGGTGTGTCCGGGCGTCGGGAGCACCGAAAACTCGACGCCGCAGAGCACGAGCGAGCTCCCGTACGCGATGCCCGATAGCCCCGCGGGCGGCGGCAGGCGCGAGACGTCCGGGTTGTGGAGGTTCAGGCTCTCGTCGTTGAGCGCCGGGAGGTCCAAAGCGCCGACGTAGAGCCTCGCGCCGGTGTCCGCGATCAGCCCCGGCGCCGCGAGCATGTGGTCGAAGTGCGCGTGCGTCAGGCACACGGCCTTCAGCGCCTTCTTCCCCGCCGCGAGCGCCTTCACGATCGCCGGGTAGTCGTCGCCGGGGTCGATGATGAGCGCGTCCGGGCTGCCCGGAAGCGACACGATGTACGCGTTCTCGTCGTAGACACCGCAGACGACCGCCTGAATTTCCAGCATCTCAAAACACCTTCCGGCTGTCCAGCAATATGGTCACGGGGCCGTCGTTCACGAGTCCAATCTCCATGTGCGCCCGGAAGCGCCCGGTTGAGACCGGCACGCCCGCCGCCGCGAGCATATCGCGCATTTCTTCCAGCAGCGGCTCGGCGACCTCCGGCCGCGCGGCCCTCGAAAAGCTCGGCCGCCGTCCGTGGCGCGCGTCGCCCAAGAGCGTGAACTGCGAGACGAGCAGGATTTCCCCGCCGACGTCCTCGATCGACAGGTTCATCTTGCCGTCCGCGTCCTCGAACACGCGCAGCCCCCGGAGCTTGTCCGCCAGATAGCGCGCGTCGGCGACAGTGTCGCCCTCCTCCGCGCCGACGAGCGCCAGATAGCCCGCGCCGATTTCGGAAACCGCTTCGCCGTCCACGGCCACGCTCGCGCGCGAAACCCTCTGCACAACCAGCCGCATGCCTCTTTACCTCGTTGCCCGTTTGATCGAAACCGGCGGCGTGTACGCCGGTTTCGCGGCATTTCTCGGATAGCACCCGTCTGCGCCCTGCGCCGACGGGCTGCACCCTGCAAATACCATTTGCGGGGTGCGGTTCTTGGACGCTAGCGTCCAAGAATGCATCGGAGACAACGCTTGCGTTGTCGGAGAGAAATGCCTACCCCCTCCGATTGCCGCCCGGAAACCCGTGAGGGTTTTAGGCAATCGGCCCGGTCCCCACGCGTTGAAAACCTGTTTTCAACGCCATTATCTCGCCACCCGGAACACCTCGATGACGTCCGGGCGCTTCTGCAAATCCTTGATCAGCTTCTCGAGCTGCTGCGTCGTCTTGATGACGATCGTGATGCTCATCGTGCACAGGCCCTGCTTGTTCTTGACCGTGTGCGCGGTGACGGCCGTGACCGGCACGTCCTGCGACGCAAACATCAGCGAGATTTCCGCGAACAGCCCGGCGTGGTCGTAGGCGAGTATCTGTATGTCGGCCTCGTAGCTGCCGGCCGCGGACTTCTCCCACTCGACCTCGATCATCCGCTCCGGCTCGACGCCGGAGTCCTTGAGGTTTGCGCAGTCCGAGCGATGGACGCTGACGCCGCGGCCGCGCGTGATATAGCCGACGATCCGGTCGCCCGGCAGCGGGTTGCAGCAGCGCGCGAAGCGGACCAGCATGCCGCTCTCGCCCTTGACGGTCACGCCGTTCGAGCTCGACGAGGCGACCTGCTTCTTGACCTCCTCGACCTTCTGCTCGGTCATGACGGGTGGCTGCGCCTCGGGCTTGTAGATGCGCCTGTACTCGTCGACGAGGCGGTTCAGAAGCTGCATCGTGGACAGCCCGCCGAAGCCGATCGTCGCGTACAAATCCTCGAGCGTCGCGAGCGAATACCGCTTGAACACCGGCTCGAGCACGTCGCTCTTCGTCAGCTGCGAGAGCGAATAGCCCTGCTTCTTCGCCTCGGCTGCGAGCATCTCCTTGCCCTTCGAGATGTTCTCCTCGCGCTCCTCCTTTTTCAGCCACGCGCGTATCTTCGTCTTGGCCTCGGAGGTCTTGACGATGTTCAGCCAGTCGCGCGACGGGCCGTGCGACGACTGCGAGGTCATGACCTCGACGAAGTCGCCGGTCTCCAACGAGCTCGACAGCGGCACGATGCGCCCGTTGACCTTCGCGCCGATGCAGCGGTTGCCGATCGCCGAGTGGATGCGGTAGGCGAAGTCGAGCGGCGTCGCGCCGCGCGGCAGCGAGATTACGTCGCCCTTCGGCGTGAACACGAACACCTCGTCGGCGAACAGGTCGAACTTGAGCAGCTCGCCGAAGTCCGACGAGTCGCGCGCCTCGTTCTGCCAGTCGAGGATGCGGCGGAGCCAGCTCAATTTCTGGTCGAGCTCGTCGATCTGCCGGCCCTCCTTGTAGCGCCAGTGCGCCGCGATGCCGTACTCGGCGGTGCGGTGCATCTCAAAGGTGCGAATCTGCACCTCGAACGGCCGGCCGAGGTTTACGACCGTCGTGTGCAGCGACTGGTACATGTTCGCCTTCGGCACCGAGATGTAGTCCTTGAACCGCCCCGGCACCTGCGGCCAGAGCGTGTGCACGACGCCCAGCACGTAGTAGCAGTCCTGCTGCGTGTTCACAAGCACGCGGATCGCGATCAGGTCGTTGATCTGGTCGAAGGTCTTGTTCTGCGACTTCATCTTCTTGTAGATGGAGTAGAAGTGCTTCGGCCGCCCGTCGATCTCGGCCTTGATGCCGGTCTTGCGCAGGCTGTCCTGCAGCTGCTGCGTGACGGAGGCGATCAGGTGCTCGCGCTCCTCCCTTCGCATGCCGATCTTCGTGACGAGGTCGTAGTACCCGTCCGGATCGAGGTAGCGAAGCGACAGGTCCTCAAGCTCCCACTTGATCGTGTAGACGCCCAACCGGTGCGCGAGCGGCGCGTAGATGTCGAGCGTCTCGCGGGCGATCGGTATCTGCCGGTCGACGCTCTGGTACTTGAGCGTGCGCATGTTGTGCAGCCGGTCGGCGAGCTTGATGAGCACGACGCGTATGTCCTTCGCCATCGCGAGAAACATCTTGCGAAGGCTCTCCGCCTGCTGCTCCTCGCGCGAGGAGAAGTTGAGCTTCGAGAGCTTCGTCACGCCGTCGACGAGCACCTCGACCTCCGGGCCGAACATCTCGCCGATCGCCTGCGGCGTCACGCACTCGACGTCCTCGACGCAGTCGTGCATCAACCCCGCCGCGATCGTCGTCGCGTCGAGCATCAGGTCGGCCAAAATGACCGCGACCGCGCACGGGTGCACGAAGTACGGGTCGCCGTTCTTGCGCCGCTGCTCCCTGTGCTGCCGCTCGGAGAACTCGTACGCGCGGCGCACGAGGTCCATGTCGTCGTCGGGATGGTAGCGGCGGATCTTCTCGATCAATTCCTCTACCGAAATATACGGCGCCTCGCTGAGTTTGTCATTGTTCACGGCCGCTGCCCTCCCTTCCCTCCGCGCGCAGGCGGAGTATTTTCAAAACCACAGAGCTGTCGAGCGGGTCGGTCTTTTCCGCCGGGCAAATCCTGAGCCGCCGGCCCCCGTCCGGGAGCTCGATCAGGCCCATGTCCTCGAGCGCGGCGAGCGCCGCGGCGCACCCGACCGCCGAGAGATCGCACTCCGCCGACAGGAGGTGGCA
>MWAC01000092.1 GCA_002068815.1 Firmicutes bacterium ADurb.Bin467
TCGCCGAGGGGAGGGGGCGCGTCCGCGTGCTCCCGACGGCGGAGAAGTGGTTCGGCGTCACCTACCCCGGGGACATGGCGAAGGTGCGCGAGGCGATCGCGGAGAAGAAGCGCGCGGGCGAGTACCCGGCGCGGCTCTGGAACTGACGGAGGAGGCGGCTCGATGAACATCCTTGTGACCGGCGGCGCCGGATACATCGGCACCCATACGCTCGTGGAGCTCTTGAACCGCGGGCACGGCGCGGTCGTCATCGACAATTTCACAAACAGCCGCCCGGAGAGCCTCCGGCGCGTCCGCGAGATCACCGGCAAATCCTTCGCGCTCTATGCGGTCGACGTGTGCGACGAGGAGGCGCTCTCCCGCGCGTTTTCCGAGAACGCGATCGACTGCGTGATCCACTTCGCGGGGCTGAAGGCCGTCGGGGAGTCGTGCGAGAGGCCGCTCGCCTATTATCGGAACAACCTCGACGGCATGATGTCGCTGCTCTCTGCGATGGGGAGGCACGGCGTCAAAAAGCTCGTGTTCTCCTCGTCCGCGACGGTCTACCGCTCCGACGTCCCGATGCCGGTCGACGAGGATTCGCCGCTCGGCTCGATCAACCCCTACGGCTGGACGAAGTTCATGTGCGAGCAGATGCTCCGGGACGTGGTCGCCGCGCGCCCGGACTGGTCGGTC
The DNA here is from genome assembly GCA_002068815.1 of Firmicutes bacterium ADurb.Bin467. Taxonomy (GTDB): domain Bacteria; phylum Bacillota; class Clostridia; order Christensenellales; family Aristaeellaceae; genus Pullichristensenella. Next base: position 676 of record MWAC01000092.1, read on the forward strand.
GTGCTGCTTCGCTACTTCAACCCGATCGGCGCGCACGAGAGCGGCAGGATCGGCGAGGACCCGAGCGGAATTCCAAACAACCTGATGCCCTTCATCACGCAGACGGCGCTCGGCAGGCGCCCGGCGCTGCGCATCTTCGGAAACGACTACCCGACGCGGGACGGCACCGGCGTTCGCGACTACATCCACGTCGTCGACCTCGCGCTCGGGCACGTCGCGGCGATCGAGTACGCCGAAAAAAACGCCGGCTGCGAGGCGTTCAACCTTGGCACCGGGCAGGGATACAGCGTGCTCGACCTTGTGGGCGCGTTCGAGCGCGTGAACGGCGTTGCCGTCCCCTGCGAGATTGCGCCGCGGAGAGCGGGCGACCCCGCGACGGTCTATTCGAGGGTCGAGAAGGCGGAAAAAATGCTCGGCTGGAGGGCGACGCGCACGCTCGAGGAGATGTGCCGGGACGCGTGGCGCTGGCAGGTGAAGAACCCGAACGGGTTTGCGGAATAGGGACCCGGAATATACTCGGCGTGGGGGATGCCGTTCGCCCCGGGCCGCCGCTTTCCGGCAGCGCGGCTGCGGGGGGCGGCGGGCCTCGCATTTTGGACACAGTTAAAAATGTTGACAAATTTGTGGTATTATGTTAGCATATCCGTGTCCTGTTTCCCGGTGCGCAATGCTCTGACGCGGTGAAGAAAGAGGGATAGATAATATGAACGCAGTCTCCGCCCCCTGGCTAAGGTACTATGGAGATACTCCGCATACGATCGATTATCCGGATAAGACGATGTACGAGCTGCTCAAGGACACCGCGGACCTCTATCCCGACAGCGTCGCCTATGAGTTCATGGGCAAAAAGACGGACTTCCGGGAGTTCTTTGAGCGGATCGACCGGACGGCGAAGGCGCTTCTGGCGCTCGGGATTCGCGCGGGCGACCGCGTGACGATCTCGATGCCGAACTGCCCGCAGGGCGTCGACATGTTCTACGCGCTCAACCGCATCGGCGCGGTCTCGACGATGATCCACCCGCTGTCCGCGCCGGGCGAGATCGCGTTCTACCTGACCGCCTCGAAGAGCGTGGCGATTCTGACGCTCGACCAGTTCTATCCGAAGCTTTCGGAGATACTGCCGGCGCTCGACCGCCCGGTCAAGGTCATCATCGCGCGCATACTCGACGAGTTGAAGGCGCCGCTTCGCTACGCGTACATCATGACGAAGGGCCGGAAGATTCCGAAGCTCGCGAAGTCCGACAAATACGTGTTCTGGAACGACTTTATCGAGGCGGTAAGCTCCGTCGCGGCGCTGCCGCCGATCGGGATGAAGGCCGACGACGGGGCCTCGATCCTCTACTCCGGCGGCACGACCGGCCCGACGAAGGGGATTCTGCTCTCGAACCGCAACTTCAACGCGCTGGCGCTGCAGACGGTCGCCGCGAGCGGCTACGAGACGCTGCACGGCATGAAGATGCTCTCGGTCATGCCGCTGTTCCACGGGTTCGGGCTGGGCATCGGCATCCACACGGCGCTCTGCGCGGGCGCGAACTGCATACTCGTGCCGCAGTTCAACATCCAGACGTACGCAAAGCTCTTGAAGAAGAAAAAGCCGAACCTGATCCCGGGCGTTCCGACGCTGTTCGAGGCGCTTTTGCGCGCGGAAAAGCTCGAAAACGCCGACCTGAGCTTCCTGCGCGGCGTGTTCTCCGGCGGCGACTCGCTGTCGATCGAGTTGAAGGCGAAGGTCGACAAGTTCCTGAAGGAGCACGGGGCGACCGTGCAGATCCGCGAGGGCTACGGAACCACCGAGTGCGTCACCGCGAGCTGCCTGACGCCGATGAACTACTACCGGGAGGGCTCGATCGGCATACCGTTCCCGGACACGTTCTACAAGATCGTCAAGCCCGGGACGATCGACGAGGTCCCGGTCGGCGAGGAGGGCGAGATCGTGCTCTCCGGCCCGTCGGTCATGATCGGCTACGTCGACAACCCCGAGGAGACGGCGCAGACGCTGCGCACGCACGCGGACGGCCGCGTGTGGCTGCACACCGGCGACCTCGGTAAGATGGACGAGGACGGCTTCGTCTACTTCCGCCAGCGCATCAAGCGCATGATCGTCACCTCGGGCTACAACGTCTACCCGTCGCAGCTCGAGAACATCATCGACGGCCACGAGAAGGTGCTCTACAGCTGCGTCGTCGGCGTCAAGGACCCGTACAAGATGCAGAAGGTCAAGGCCTTCGCGGTCCTGAAGCCCGGCATAGAGCCCTCGGAGGCCGTGAAGAGGGAGATACTCGCGTACTGCGAGAAGCACATCGCGAAGTACGCGATGCCCTATGACATCGAGTTCCGCAAAGAGCTCCCAAAGACGCTCGTCGGCAAGGTCGCCTACCGGAAGCTCGAGGAGGAGGCAAACGCCGAGCACGTGGCCTAGAGACACCGAACGCGCCGTTCCGAAAGGGCGGCGCGTTCCCGTCTGCGAATTATCGAGCAGCGAGCTAAAACTTAACATGGGCGCCGTTGACAAGCGCCGTTAATAAACAGATAAAAATGGTAGGAATATAGCAATGCTGTATGCCGTCCCCGTAGGCGGAATAGCGGCGGTGCCGCATGAACTGTTATTGCACATCCAGGGAGGAGGACGTCAAGCGAAAGGGGGCTTGAACATGGTCGGTTTCAGGAAGGGGCTCTTGGTGGTGCTCATCTGCGCACTCATGATGTCCATGGCGCCCGCGGCGACGGCAATGTCGACGTACGGGAGCGTCGTGGGCACGTGGAGCGGGCAGAGCGGCTACAATTTTATGCTGCTGGCGCTGTACGACGACGGTTACTACGAGATCATCATCTTGGAGCAGGACGGGACGGAGTACGACCAATACGGCTATTACTCGGTGGACGCTACGACGATGTACTTTTCACCCAACAACTCTCCCACCGCCGCGTTCAGCTACTATCTCGCGGGCGACACGCTGACGCTGAGCAGCTGGCAGACCGGCGAAGTGCTCTACCTGACCCGGGAGGTAGAGGAGGAAGAGCAGCGCCGGCAGCAGACCACCGTCCCCGCGGAATTGGTCGGCGTGTGGTCGGGCCCGGAGGGGGACGACATCATGACTCTGTCGCTCTCCTCGGACTTCACGTTCGTGATGATGCACAAGAGCAAGGAAGGCTACCGGAGCGGGGAATTCTCGGAGTACGGCGGCGTTCTGACGCTCGGCTTCGACGACGGCGCGTCGATGAAGTTCAAGTACATGCTCTCCGGCGACACGCTGTTTCTGGCCGACGAGGGATCCGGCCTGACGGTCACGCTGAAGCGCCTCCCGCCGGACGAGGTCGCCAATCTCGCGGCCACCGCCGCGCCGGAGCCCGTCGCGACCCCGGCCCCCGTGCCCGTCGAGACCGCCGCGCCGGAGCCCGTGCCGGCGTCCGCGAACCTTGCCGGCTCGTGGAAGGGCGAAGCGGCCGGCGCGCCCATCGCGATCATGCTGTCGCCGGACGGGAAGATCGGGATTCTACAGGCGGGCGCGTCGCAGACGGGCAGCTA
>MWAC01000093.1 GCA_002068815.1 Firmicutes bacterium ADurb.Bin467
CCCGCATCCGCCTGTGATGGGCCGCCATCATCTTTTCGCGGTCCCCGGCGTGGATCAACTCGGCGAAGGGTCTGGAAAGCAGTTCCTCCTCGGAATAGCCCAACAGGGCGAGGGTCGCGGGATTGACGTATTTCAGCATGCCGTCCTGGGCAATCAAAATGGCCTCTTCCGCATTTTCCACGACCAGGCGATATTTTTCCTCGCTTTCCTGCAAGGCCCGCTCCGCCAGCTTGCGGTCGGTGATGTCCCGGGTGATGTTCAGGATATGGGGAACGCCCTTGAGATCGATGATGGACGCCGACATCAGCCCGTGCCGGACCTCGCCGCTCTTCATGCGAAAATCGGCCTCGAGGTTCGAGACCGTCCCGTCCTGTTTCAACCCCGCCACCAGTCTCCGCCGGTCTTCCAGGTTGTGCCAGATGCCGTACTCGCCGGATGTCCTCCCGATGATCTCCTCTTCCGTATATCCGGTGATCCGGGTAAAGCCGGGATTGATGGAAACGTACAGGCCGTCTTCGAGCCGATTGATGTTCACGGAATCCGGGGTGGTATAAAAGGCCTTGCGGAATTTCTCTTCACTTTCCACGATCGCTTCATCCGCCCGCCGGCGCTCCGTTATGTCCCGCGTGAGGCCCAGAATGGCGACCGGCTGCTGATGTTCGTCGCGGATGAAGGAAAGCTTCACCTCCGTCCAGACGGTGGTTCCGTCCCTGCGGATCATCTCCAGTTCGAGTGTCCGCGAGATGTCGGGGTCCCTTTCCGGAGATTTTTCCAGTTCCAGAACCTCCGCAAAGCTCTTCATGGCCGCCTCCCAGGAGGCGGGCGTCAGCGTTTCAGTGGTCGGTTGCTTCAACACCTCCTCCGCTTCGTATCCCCTCAGGCTTCTGACGGAGGGGCTGACGTAGAGGTATTGCAGATTCATGTCCAGGACAAAGATGACGTCGCTGACGTTATCGGCAAGCAGGCGATATTTGCTTTCACTTTCCCACAGCGCCGTTTCGACCCGCTTCCGCTCCGTCATGTCGCGGACGATCATGCTGGTCCTGGGCTCGAACATGGTCAGCGTCATCATCGCTCTCTGCTTTGCCTCGTGGACGCGCACGGCGCGGGTCGTGCGCAGCGAGGTCATGCGGCTCAAGCACTCCGAATACGTGCTCGCGGCGCGTCTCTCCGGGGCGAAGGGCGCGCACATCCTGCGCAAGCACCTGATCCCGAACGCGATGGGCCCGATCATCGTCTCGACCGCGTTTCTGATCCCGAACGCGATCTTCTCCGAGGCGTTTCTGTCGTTCCTGGGCATCGGCATACAGGCGCCGATGGCGAGCTGGGGCACGCTCGCGAACGACGCGATCCCGACGCTGCTCTCGAACCCGCACATGATGCTCTTCCCGGTGCTCATGATCTGCGTGACGATGTTCTCGTTCAACTTCATCGGCGACGGCCTGCGCGACGCGCTCGACCCGCGCCTGAAAAGGTAGGTGCACCGATGCCATTGCTCGAGGTTGAAAACCTGTTCGCGGAATTCCACATCGGCGTCGGCACCGTGCAGGCGGTGCGCGGCGTGTCGTTCACGCTCGACGAGGGCGAGTCGCTCGGCATCGTCGGCGAGTCCGGCTCCGGAAAGAGCGTGACGATGCTCGCGACGACCGGGCTCTTGCCCGACTACGCCGAGGTCGCGGCCGACAAGGTGCTCTTCGACGGCCGGGACGTGCTCAAGATGACCGGCAAGGAGCTCCGCAGGCTCCACGGCGGCGAGATCGGCATGGTGTTTCAGGACCCGATGACGTCCTTGAACCCGCTGTACACGATCGGGAACCAGCTCACAGAGCCGCTTCGGCTTCACAAAAACCTCTCGCGCCCCGAGGCGAGGGCGCGCGCGAAGGAGCTTCTCCGGCTCACGAACATCCCCGCCCCGAACAGCCGGCTCAAGCAATACCCGCACGAGTTCTCCGGCGGCATGCGCCAGCGCGTGATGATCGCGATGGCGATCGCGTGCAACCCGAAGCTCGTGATCGCGGACGAACCGACGACGGCGCTCGACGTGACGATCCAGGCGCAGATTCTCGAACTGCTCTCCGACCTCAAGCGAAAGCTCAACACGTCCGTCATCATGATCACGCACGACCTCGGCGTCATCGCGAGCATGTGCGCGCGGATTTTGGTCATGTACGGCGGCATCGTCTGCGAGCAGGGCACCGCGCATGAGATCTTCCATGACCCGCGCCACCCGTACACGTGGGGGCTGTTGAACTCGATCCCCCGGCACCTCGAGGGCGAGCGCAGGAAGCTCGAGCCGATCCCCGGCACGCCGCCGGACATGCTTCAACCGCCGCCCGGCTGCCCGTTCGCGCCGCGCTGCCGCCACCGGATGCCGGTGTGCGACCGGTTCGAGGCGCCGGAGACCGTGCTCTCGGACACGCACCGCGTGAGCTGCCACCTGATGCACGCGAACGCGCCCTGGAACACGAAGACGTGAGCGCCTTGATCGAGGTCAGGGGCCTCAGGATGCACTTCCCGGTCGGCGGGAAGCTGTTTTTCGGCAGGCGGCGCACGCTGAAGGCGGTCGACGGCGTCGATTTCGCGGTCGAGCGCGGGAAGACGTTCGCGCTCGTCGGCGAGTCCGGCTGCGGCAAGACGACCGCCGGGCGCGCGATCGTGCGGCTGTACAAACCGACCGCCGGCGAGATATGGTTCGAGGGGACGGACATCGCGAACCTCGAGGGCGACCAACTGCTCCCCCACCGCCGCCGGATGCAG
>MWAC01000094.1 GCA_002068815.1 Firmicutes bacterium ADurb.Bin467
GCGCCGACCGCGCGTTCGCGCGCGCCGCGGCGTCCGCGAAGCTCCCGTCGACCGCGACGAGCCATCTGCAGATCGTGCTGGGCGCGGTGCTTTCGGCGGACGAGGGCGAGCGGCCGGCGGTCGAGATATCGGTCCGCGCGGCGGGCGAACTCCGGCCGTCCGGGCGGGAGGACGCGTCCGAAAGCGCGCGCGCGGCGGTCGAGGCGGCGCTTCGGGGAGAGCTCGGCGAGCCGGACGAGCGGGCGCTAGACGCGATGGCGTGGGAATACCCGCACGCGGCGGACACCGAGCGGCCGCTGAAGCTGACGGCATCGGGGCTTTTGCGCGAGGTCGAGGGGCCGTGGGAGCTTCCGGAGCTTGCGAAGCGCCCGGAATTCCTGCGCGAGGGCGGCGCGCTGACCGCAACGGAGCGCGGGAGCGCCTATCACCGCGCGCTGGAGGCGCTCGCGCTGAAGCCGCTCCGGGGGCTCTCCGGCGCGGAGCTGCGATCGGCGATCAAGGGTCAGCTCGACGATCTTCGGCTCGCGAACCGCCTGACCGCCTCCGAGCGGGCGGCGGTGCTGCCCGGGGCGATCGCGCGGTTCTTCGAGGGGAATACCGGGCGGAGAATCCTCGAAAGCGGCACCGTGATGCGCGAGTGGCCGTTCAACGTCGAGATGAAGGTCTCCGAGGCGATCGGTGACGAGGCGCACGAGCGGTTCGGCGGCGAGGTCGTGCTCGTGCAGGGGACGGTCGACCTGTGCTTCGTCGAGGGCGGCGAGTGGGTGCTGATCGACTACAAGACCGATTCCGCGCGCGACCGCGAGGCGCTCCGCTCGCACTACGAGCGGCAGCTCGGCGTGTACGCGCTGGCGCTCGAGCGGATCACCGGCATGCGCGTGAAGGAGAGAATATTGTGCCTGCTCGCCGCGGGCGAAGAAATTTCCTTGTAAGGAAATGATTCTTTAAGGAGGAGCCATGAACATATTGATTGTGGACGGGCAGGGGGGCGGCATCGGCAGGCAGCTGATCGAGGCGCTCCGCGAGCGGCTGCCGGAGGCGGAGATCACGGCCGTCGGCACGAACGCGTTCGCGACCTCGGCGATGCTGAAGGCCGGCGCGAGGCGCGCGGCGACCGGCGAAAACGCCGCGATCGTCGCGTCCCGCGCCGCGGACGTGATCGCCGGGCCGGTCGGCATCGTGATCGCCGACGCGCTGATGGGCGAGGTCACGCCCGCGATGGCCGTCGCCGTCGCGCAGAGCCGCGCGCGCAAGGTGCTGATCCCGGTCAATCAGTGCGACAACTTCGTCGTGGGCGTGCCGGAGCTCTCGACCTCGATGTTGGTCGGGCAGGCGGTCGAGAAGATTCTCGGTTGAGATGCCGGACAAGGTACCGGTTCCGGCTAGGCGCGCTCTCGACCTCGATGCGGCGGGCAGGCGGTCGAGAAGATTCTCGGTTGACAAGCCGCGCGGGGCTGTGGTAATATACTGCAAGACAGGCGGCAGAAGCCGGGCGCTACCCTCAGAAGAGGGCGGCGCTCCTGTTTTTTGGAGGAGGATGGGGAGATGAAAATTCGGGTTCGGGAACTCACGATCGCGGCGGCGTGCCTGGCGCTTTGCCTGTTTCTTCCGTCTCTGACGGGGCACATACCGCAGTACGGGCGGGCGATTTCGCCGATGCACATCCCGGTGCTGATCTTAGGCTTTCTGACGGGCTGGCCGCTGGCCTTGCTCGTCGGGCTGCTCGCGCCGCTTCTGAGCTTCTTTCTGTTCGGCATGCCTTCGCTTTTGCCGACCGGCCTCGCGATGATGTTCGAGCTCGCGGCCTACGGCGTCGCCGCGTCGCTGTTGCGCCGCGCGTTCCCGAAGAACATCGGCTTCCTTTACGCGTCGCTCGCGCTCTCGATGCTGATCGGGCGCGCGGTGTGGGGGATTGTGAGCCTCGTCATCGCGGGCATCGCGGGCACGGAATTTACATGGGCGGTGTTCTTCGCAAGCGCGTTCGTCAAGACGCTGCCGGGCATCGTCGTGCACATCGCGATCGTGCCGCCGATCGTTGCGGGGCTGCGGCGCGCGCTGCGCATCGCCGACTGACACGCGTTAAAATTTCATATTTATGCTATACGCGGGCGGGCTTTGTGGTACACTGTACCGGAATCCATCCAGGGGGTTTCGATATGGGCGCAAACCCGTCCGCGAAGGCGATGCTGGCCTCGCTCGGCTCCGCTGTCATCTTCGGCTTCAGCTTTCTGTCCTCGAGGATCGCGCTGGGCGTCGCGACGCCGTGGGCGCTTCTGAGCATGCGATTCCTGCTCGCGCTCGCCCTGATGAGCGCGGTGCTTCTGACCGGCAAGGCGAAGGTCTCGCTCCGGGGGAAGCCGGTGGGGCTTCTTTTGCTGCTCGGCTTTTTTCAGCCGATCATGTACTTCGTCTGCGAGACGTACGGGATTTTGTACTCGACCGCGACGTTTTCGGGCGTGATGATCGCGCTGATCCCGATCGCGTCGCTCGCGTTCGCGGCGATCTTCCTGCGCGAGCGACCGACCGTCTGGCAGACGCTGTTCAGCCTTTTGTCCGTCGCGGGCGTCGTTGTGCTGGCGCTTCTGCAGACGGGCGAGGGGGCGGTTGAGGTCCGCGGAATCCTCCTGCTCGTCGGCGCGATCGTCGCCGCGGTCGGCTGCAGCATCGTCAGCCGCAAAATCGCGCCGTCGTTCTCGGCGTTCGAGCGGACGTATGTGATGTTCGTGACCGGCGCGGTGTTCTTCACAATCGCCGCGCTGTTTGAAAACGGCTGGGACGTGCCGGCGCTCGTCGCCCCGCTCGCGGAGCCTAAGTTCCTGCTGCCGATACTGTACCTCGGCGGGTTCTCGTCGGTCG
>MWAC01000095.1 GCA_002068815.1 Firmicutes bacterium ADurb.Bin467
ATCATCTTCTGGCCGCCGAAGCCGGGGTTGACCGTCATCACGAGCACCAAATCGACGCTCGGAAGCAGGTAGCGCAGGCAGTCCGGCGACGTGCCGGGGTTCAGCGCGACGCCGGCGAGGCAGCCCATCTCGCGGATCATCGACAGCGTGCGGTGGATGTGCCCGCCCGCCTCCGGGTGGATCGTGATGATCCTCGCGCCCGCGCGCGCGAAATCGGCGACGCAGGTGTGCGGGTGCTCGACCATCAGGTGCGCGTCGATGGGCAGCGGCCCCCTCGCCGCCCACTCGAGGATCGCCGGCCCGAACGACAGGTTCGGCACGAACGTCCCGTCCATCACGTCAAAATGCAGGTAGTCCGCGCCCGCCGCGGCCATGCGCTCGATCTCCGCGCCCATGACGCGGAAATCCGCGGACAAGAGCGACGGTCCGACCTTAACCATAGCGATCCCTCCAACGCAACTTCATTTCCTCCAAGAGCGCCCGATAGCGCCCGTAGCGGTTTTTGTCGATCTCGCCCTCGTCAACCGCCCGGCGCGCGGCGCACCGGGGCTCCGAATCGTGGTAGCAGGGCGAGAAGAAGCACTTGCCCTCGTGCGGAGCGAACTCGGGATACGAATCCTTGAGCAGCACCGGGTCCAGAAGCTCCGTCTCGAACAGGCTGAAGCCCGGCGTGTCGAGCGCCATGCCGCCGCCCGGGACGGGGATCAGGCTCACGTGGCGCGTCGTGTGCCTGCCGCGCTCGATCCTCCGCGAAACGTCGCCGGTCTCGAGCGAGAATCCGTGCAGCGCGTTGAGCAGCGTCGACTTTCCCGCTCCGGACTGCCCCGCGAGCGCGTGCACCCTGCCGACGAGCGCCTCCCGGAGCATATCAACGCCCTCGCCCGAGCGCGCGGACACCGCGAAGGGCGTGACCTCCGCGCCGCGGTATTGATGGAGAATCTCCTCGGCGGCGTCCGGGTTCAGGTCGCGCTTGTTGACGACCAGTATCGGCGCGATCCCGCCGCGCCGCGCGGCGATCAGGAGCCGATCCGCCATCAAAAGGTCCGGGCTCGGCGCGGCCGCCGCGACGACGATCACGACCGCATCGATGTTCGCGACCGGCGGGCGATGGAGCGCGTTTTCGCGCGGCAGCACGGCCTTCAGCCAGCCGTCCTCGCCGCTCGCGCCCGGCTCGAATTCGACGCGATCCCCCACCATCGGCGTAACGCGCGCCCGGCGAAGCTTCGCCTGCGCGCGCAGTTCATGCGTATTTCCGACCGCGTCGAGCGCGTAGTAGAACCCGCCGACGCCCCTGGTCACGATTCCGCGCAAAAAACCATCCCTTCTTTGTCACTCAAACATCACCTTTGTCTCGGCCATCAGCACGCCGTCCAGATACTCGCGCAGCGTATGCAGCCCCTGCTCGGTGCTCGATAGCTCGATCCTGTGCGTGCCCTTGTCGAGCGTGCCGACGTAGCCGTCGAACTCCCGGCCGGACGGCGAGGTCAGCTCCAGCCGCACCTCGATCTGGTCGAGCGGCACGACCATCGTGTAGCTCGCCGCCGGATAGTACATGGTCTCGCGCGACTGGCTGATCGTCAGCGTGATGCCGCTGCCGACGGCGACCGGGGCGTCGGGCGCGATCGACTGCGCGATGACCGTGCCCGCCGGCGCGTCCGCCGAATAGCCCTCCTGGACTTCCTGAACGATCAGCCCGTTCGCCTCGGCGAGCGCCTTCGCGCCCTCGAGCGTCAGCCCGGTCAGGGTCGGCATCTTGACGGTCTCGGCGCTTACGATCAGCTGCACGTCCGTCTCGCGCGTGATCCAGCCCGGCTCCGGCATCTGCCCGGCGACCGCGCCGGGGGGCTGGTCGCTCGCGACGTAGCCGAGCGAAATCCTCTCCTCCGGAACGCCGAGCTCGATGAGCGCATTCCTCGCGTCGTCGAGCGTCCGGCCGCGCATGTCCTCGAAGAACACCCACTGGCTGCCGGCGCTGACCGTCAGGAGGATGCCGGTGCCCTGCTTCCTGCGCGAGCCCGCGGCGACCGACTGGCGGATCACCTGACCCTTCGGCGCGTCCTCGCTGTAGGCGTACTCGGCGCTCGGCTTGAAGCCCGCGTCCTTGACCGCGAGCCCGACCGCCGCCGCGCTGATGCGCGACATCAGCCTCAGCCGCTTCTTGCGCTTCAGGAGGAGCCGCCGCTTCTGCTCGCGGAGCTTCTCCTGCTCCTCCTTCGTAAGCGGATAGGTGACGAACCCGCCCTTCGGCCGGGTCAGCGCCTTCCGGAGGTCGCCGGCGAACTCCGCCGCGGTCTGGTACCGCTTGTCGGCGTCCTTCGAGAGCGCGCGCCCGACGACCTCGTCGAGGCCGCGCGAGATCGAGCCGTTCAGGGACCGCATCGAGCGCGGCTCCTCGCTCACGTGTTTGAGCGCGACCGACACCGCCGTGTCGCCGTCGAAGGGCACCTCGCCGGTCAGCATCTCGTAGAGCACGACGCCCATCGAGTACAAATCGCTCTTTTCGTCCGCGACCTCGCCGGACGCCTGCTCGGGCGAGAAGTAGTGGACGCTTCCGAGCGCCGAGTTCTGCTTGTCGTCGATGCGCGTCGTCTGCGCGGTCTTGAGCCGCGCGATGCCGAAGTCGGCGACCTTGACGGTGCCCTTCTGGTCGACCAGGATGTTCTGCGGCTTGATGTCCCGGTGGACGATGCCGTTCTTGTGCGCGTGGTCGACCGCGGCGAGCGTCCGAATCGCCATGCGCACGGCCTGGTCTGCCGGAATCCTCCCCTGCTGCCGGATCAGGTCCTTGAGCGTCTTGCCGTCGATGTACTCCATCACGATGTAGCGGAGGTTGTCCTCCTTGCCGACGTCGAGCAGGTTCACGATGTTCTCGTGCGACATCTTCGCGGCGGCCTCGGCCTCGCGGCTGAAGCGGCGCACGAACTCCTGATCCTGCTCGAACTCCGGGCGCAGCACCTTGATCGCGACCATCCGGCTGCTCTGCCGGTCCCACGCGCGGTAGACGACCGCCATGCCGCCGGTTCCGACGACGGCCTGCACCTCGTACCGCCCGGCGATGACGCGCCCGATCATTTCGGCGCCTCCTCAAAGGGAACAAGCAGCGCGGTGATGTTGTCGTGCCCGCCACGGTGCAGAGCGCGCTCGATCAGGGTGTGCAGCTTGTCCTCAAGGCGCATGCCGGAGAGCAAGATGTCCAGCATGTCGCGCTCGGTGAGCATGTTCGAGAGCCCGTCGGAGCACAAAAGAAACAGGTCGCCCGGCAGCATGTCGAGCCGGAGGATGTCGGGCTCGACGCGCTCGTTCGTGCCGAGCGCGCGCGTGATGTAATTGCGCTTCGGGTGCGTGAGCGCCTCGCTCGGCGTGATGAGGCCGCTCAGGACCATCTCCTCGACGAGCGTGTGGTCGGTCGTGACCTGCAGTATCGCGCGGTTGCGGACCAGATACGCGCGGCTGTCGCCGACCTGCGCGATGTGCGCGGTCTTCCCGTCCATGTAGAGCGCGGTGAGCGTCGTGCCCATGCCCGCGCACTCCTCTTTCTCGCGGGAGACCTTGAGAATCTCCGCGTTCGCGCGCTCGACCGCGCGCTTTAGCGCCTCCTCGGGCGGGAGCGCGCTTCCGGTCAATTCCTCCTCGAGCGCCCGGATCGCGAGCGCGCTCGCGACCTCGCCGGCGTTGTGCCCGCCCATGCCGTCGGCCACCGCGCAGAACCGCTCGCCCGGCTTCGGGGCGTAAAAGCTGTCCTCGTTGATCGGTCGGACGCGGCCGATGTCGGTGGCGGCGTATACGCGCATGGCACATCCCTCGCTTTGGTGAATTACCGGTCTTTGTCGAGCGCGCTGCGGCGGAGCTGGCCGCACGCGCCCTCGATGTCGGCGCCCATCTCGCGGCGGATCGTCGCCGAGATATGGCGAAGCTCAAGCCTATTCAAAAACGCCTCGGCCTCGCGCCGACCGGGGGGCATAAGCTCGCGCTCCCTGACGCCGTTTAACGGAATCAGGTTCACGTGGCACTGCAGCCCGCGGAGAAGCTGCGCAAGCTCGTCGGCGTGCCGAAGCTCGCAGTTCATGCCCCTGACCAGCGCGTACTCGAAGATCGCGCGCCGTCCGGTCTTTTCGACGTACTCGCGCGCGGCGGAGACGACCTCGGCGATCGGGTACGCGTTCGCGATGGGCATCAGCTTCCTGCGTATCTCGTCGTTGGGCGCGTGCAGCGACACCGACAGCGTGACCGGCAGCCCCTCCCCCGCGAACCTTCGCATCTGCGGAACCAGCCCGCAGGTCGAGAGCGAGACGTTGCGAAGCGACAGGTTCATCCGCTCCGGCGCGTTCAGAAGCCGCAGGAACTTGACGGTGTTTTCGTAGTTGTCGAGCGGCTCGCCGCTCCCCATCAAGACGACGTTGTGGACCTTGCGCCCATCCGCCTCGATGTGCCGGTTCGCGCAGGCGACCTGGCCTAACATCTCGCCGGGCGACAGGTTCCTGGCGCAGCCGCCGATCGTCGAGGCGCAGAAGCGGCAGCCCATCCGGCAGCCGACCTGCGTCGAGAGGCACAGCGTGTCGCCGTGGTGGTAGCGCATCAGCACGCCCTCGATGATGTTCCCGTCCGGCAGCGCGTACAGGAATTTCTCGGTGTCGTCGACCTCCGAGCGCCGTACCTCGCGCACGGACACCGGGTTCGCGACCGCGATCTCGGACATCTGTTCGCGGAGCTTCGCCGGGAGGTTCGTCATCTCCGGAATCTTCCGCCCGCGGGAAAGCCACTCTCCGACCTGCCTTGCGCGGAACGCGCTCTTGTCGAGCGGCGCGAGGAATTCCCGAAGCTCCGACTGCGTGAGCGACAAAAGCTCGACCATCTCAGGCGCCCTTTCTCAGCATCCGCGCGATGAAAAAGCCCTCGATGCCGTCGAGGTGGCTGAAGAACTGCGCCATGCCGCCCTTCGAGCGCGCGCGGAGCGGCTCGGGGAGGTACGAATTGTCCTCGACCAATGCGAACTCCGGGTGCTTTTCGAGGAACGCGCGTACCTGCTGCTCGTTCTCCTCCGGCAAGATCGTGCAGGTCGAGTAGACGAGCAGCCCGCCGACCTTCACAAACGCCGCGCAGTTTTCGAGGATTTCGCGCTGCAGGACGATCAGCTGCTCGATCGACTCGTCGGTCAGCCGGTACTTGATGTCCGGCTTGTCCGCGAGCACGCCGAGCCCCGAGCACGGCGCGTCGACGAGCACGGCGTCCATCAGCAATTCGAAGTCCTCGCAGGGCTTCCGCGCGTCGCGGACGGCCGGGCGCAGGCTGTCGAGCTTCAGCCGCCGCTTCGCCGCGCGGATCATCTCGACGCGGTGCTCGTGCACGTCCCACGCGTACACGCGGCCGACGTCGCCCATCATCTCGGCGATCAGCGCGCTCTTGCCGCCGGGCGCCGCGCACGCGTCGAGCGCGTTCATGCCGGGCTTCGCGGCGGTCGCATAGGCGGCGAGCATCGAGCTCTCGCCCTGGATCGAGTAATAGCCGTTGCGGAAGCCGTCGAGCCGCGCCAAGTTGCCCGCCGTCTGGCAGATGTACGCGCCGGGCACGATTCCGCGCTCCCACTTGACCCCGTGCGTATTCAGGTAGTTTTCGAACGCTTCCTGCGTGGTCTTCAGGCGGTTGAAGCGGATCGTCTGCGCCGGGCGCGGGCGGTCGGCCATGATGTCCTCGGCCATGTCCTCGCCGAACGCGGCGATCAGGCGCTTTGCGAGGTTCGGCGCGACCGAGTGGCGGATCGCGATGTCGTCGATCTCCGGGAGCTCGCCGTCGTCGCGCGCGCGGATCAGGCTGCGGAGGATGCCGTTCGTCAGCCCCGACAGCCCGTCGCGGCCGGCCGCGCGCACCTGCTTCACGGCCTCGTCGACCGCCGCGTGGTCGGGGATGCGGTCCATCAGCAAAAGCTGCGCCGCCGCGATGTGCAATATGTCCTCGACGACCGGGTCGGGCCGCTCGGTCCAGAACTGCGAAAGCATGTGGTCGAGCAAAATGCGGTTCTCGACCGCGGTGAAGAACAGGCTGGCCGCCAGCCGCTTGTCGTCCGCGGCGAGCGGGGCGACGAGCAGCTGGCGGTCGAGCGCCGCCGACGCG
>MWAC01000096.1 GCA_002068815.1 Firmicutes bacterium ADurb.Bin467
AACATCAGACTCTGCACGAAGGACTGCCTGTGCCTGTACGTCTGCCCCACCGGGGCCACGGACACCGAGAACAGCGTGATCGACCGCTCGAAGTGCTTAGGATGCGGCGACTGCGCGGGCGCGTGCCCGTCGGGCGCGATCTCGATGGTGCCGGATACATTTCCGAAGCAGCAGCCGAAGGCTGAAACCGTCGCCGCCGCGATGCGCGCGCTCGCCCGCAGCAAGGTCGAGCAGGAGAACATCGCCGCCGGGCTTCCGGGGCGGCTCGCGAAGGCCATCGAGAGATCGAACCGCATCATGGCGGAGGATTTATTGCGCGAGGCCGGATACATGCTGCCGCAGAGCGGCAACACGCGCGCGCTTCTCAAGTCGCTCGCGGACGGGCCGATGGGGGGAGTTGCGCGAGAGCTGCTCGACCGGATTGCGTTCAACGAAGGGGAGGAAAAGACGATGGAGAAATGGAAGTGCTCGATCTGCGGATATGTGCACGAGGGGCCGATGGAGGCCGATTTCCGCTGCCCGCGCTGCAAGCAGCCCGCGAGCATGTTCAACCTGATCCAGGAGAAGCCCGTTGCCGCCGGCATTGCCGAAACGAACCCCTACGCGGGCACGAAGACCGAGAAAAACCTCGCCGACGCGTTCGCCGGCGAGAGCCAGGCGCGCAACAAGTACACGTATTTCGCCGAGGTTGCCAAGCGCGAGGGCTTCGAGCAGCTCGCCGAGATCTTCCTCAAGACCGCCGCGAACGAGCAGGAGCACGCGAAGCTCTGGTTTGCGGAGCTCGGGCACATCGGCACGACCGCGAAGAACCTGCTTGCCGCCGCCGAGGGCGAGAACTACGAGTGGACCGACATGTACGAGCGGTTCGCGAAGGACGCCGAGGACGAGGGCTTCCCGGCGCTGGCCGAGCGGTTCCGCCGCGTCGCGGCGATCGAGAAGGCGCACGAGGAGCGGTATAGGAAGCTGCTCAACAACGTCGAGATGCAGCAGGTGTTCGAGAAGGGCGAGCAGGTGATGTGGGAGTGCCGCGTCTGCGGGCACCTCGTCATCGGCAACAGGGCCCCGGAGGTCTGCCCGGTCTGCAAGCGCAGCCGGTGCTACTTCGAGATGCGCAAGGAGAACTATTAGCGCATCAAAAACCGCGGTTTTTTGATGCGTGAGGGGCCGGTCGCCTGAAATCCTCACGATTTCCGTGCGGCGACCGGAGCGGGTAGGCATTTCCCTCCGCCTCAGCTCCCGGGAAATGCCGCAAAACCGACGCACGTGCCGTCGGTTTTGTTTTTGCAGGCGGTTCTGCATTCCTTTGCCGACAGTTTGAGACAGCCCGCGAAAGGCTGCTTTTTGTCTATCGGAGAGGCGCGGTCGTCCCGCCGTCCCAGAATTCGACGTCGGCGACGGAGCGCATCGGGTCGAGGGGGACCGGATCGGCGCCGATCTTGCGGAACAGGCGCTCGGCCGCGGCGAGGGCGGCCTCGGGCTGGTCCTCGCGACAGGTGATCGAGCTCATCGAAAACGGCAGGTTCGCGCGCCTGCAGATGCCGTCGAAGCCGACGATCGAGTAGTCCTCCGGCACGCGCTTGCCGCGGCGCCTGAGGTTCGTCCAGAGGTTGAAGCCCATCAGGTCGCTGAACGCGAACACGGCGGTGCAGGAGAGGCTTCCCGAGACCATCTCGTCGGCGACCTGCTCGCTGCCGTTGCCGATCATCCGTATGCTGCGGATCAATTCCTCCCGGGCGGGCACGCCGAACTCCCGAAGCGCCTTCAGATACCCCTCGAGCCGGCCGAAGCGGTTCGAGACGGTCGACGAGGTGTTCAGCATCAAAATGTCGCGGTGGCCGAGCGTAAGCAGGTGCTTCGTCGCGAGGTAGCCGCCCTTTTCGTCGTCCCACATCGCGTAGTCGGCCTCGTCGTGGCAGCGGCCGATCAGGACGAACGGCGTGCCGAAGCGCCGAAGGAGCTCGATCGGCTCGTGCGAGTGCTGCGCGGGCGAGAGCAGGATGCCCGCGACGCGCTGGCTGTACGCGCGCTCGATCGCCTGGAGCTCGATTTCCTCGTCGTCGCGCGTGCAGATGATGTAGAGGAAGTAGCCGTGCTTCGCGAAGTACTCCTCGACGATCTTGATGTTCATCGCGTGGTAGGCGTTCGATACGTCGTCGACGAGCATCGCGACGGTCTTCGTGTGCCCGAGCCGAAGCGACGCGGCGACGGTGTTGTTGATGTAGCCGAGCGAGCGCGCGGTCTTGCGGATGTAGGCCTTCGTCTCGCTCGAGATGTCGCTCTTGTTGCGAAGCGCGCGGGAGACGGTGTTGATGCTGTAGCCGGTGACCTCGGAGATGTCCCGCATCGTGACGACGCGCTTGCTGTCCGTAGGTTTCATGCGTGAACCGCCGTTCCTTTCCATGCACTTTTCACAATTCGACCGCCGTGTGCGGCAGCGCGACGAGCAGCGTGCCGGACGCGACCGACGCGCGCGCGGGGCGGCCGACGAACGCGTTGCTGACGCCGAGCGGATAGTCGCCGCGAAGCGTCGCGCCTTCCAGCGGATATCGAAGCCCCTCGAGCGCCACGCCTCGCGCCTCGCCGAGCGGCGCGAACACCGAGAGGACGCCCGTCGAGGCCGCGCCGAAGCGGAGCTCGCCGTCGGTAATCGCGGTGAATTGGCAGCTCTCGTCGACGAGACGGCCGCGCGCGCCCCTGAGCGACAGATAGCACAAGAGCTGCAGGTTCGCGACCGTGTGGTCGAGCCGGCCGCCGGTGCCGCCGTAGAGCCGGAAATCGCGGAAGCCGCGCTCCAGGCCCAACCGGATCGCGGCGAGCATGTCGGTCTCGTCCTTTTCGACCGGCAGGCGCACGACCTCCGCGCCCTCGGGCGGGGAGGCGAGCGAGTCGAAGTCGCCGACGACGGCGTCCGGGGAAACGCCGATTTGCGCGAGGCTCGCAAGCCCGCCGTCCGCCGCGACGACCCAGTCGCCGGGCGCGGGCGCGAAGCCCCGGGCGCAGAAGTCGCCCGCGCCCACGATCCAGCAGCGTGCCGGGGTGTTCATGCGCGTCCCTCCTGCGCGTAAAATGAGAATAAGGCTATCATAGCAGGCAAAGGGGCGGAAGTCAAGCGGTGCGGTGTTTGCACGGCGGCCGGACGGGGGGGCTCGCGGCCGAATCGCAAAACAGTCGGGGAGGGAGCGGTTTTCTTGCGCCCGCCGGAGGCGGGAAGCGGGGTCGGAGGCGCGGGAGGGGCCCCGATCCCCTTGCGGAAGCAAAAATCTGGAAGCTGCGTTTGCATGATTTGCATAAAAATATTGCGCTTTCGGTGCAATTTACGCTTGTATTTGCACCGGATACATGTTAATATTCCGAAGGGGCTGATCAGGCAGGCCGGGGAGTTGCCTGCCGGCGGGCGGGGGTGCGGTACCGCACGTCGGTGATCGAATGAAGGATCAGAAAACCGGAGGTTTTCGTGCCGGCGGGCGGAGGTACGGTACCGCACGCCGGTGATCGAATGAGGTGAATGAAATGCTGAAGGCGGGATTTGCACGGCTGCCGATTGCGCCGCCGCTTGGGATAACGATTACGGGATATTACGAGCCGCGCGTGGCGAAGGGGACGCTCGATCCGCTCTTTGTGAGCGCGACGGCGTTTTCGGACGGGGAGAGCCGGTGCGTCCTCTTGTGCCTCGACGCGGTCGGCATACGGCAGGCGACGCTCGACGGGGTGCGCGAGCGGATCGGGAAGAACGTCGGGCTTCCGCGCGCGGCGGTGTTCGTGACGTGCACGCACACGCACACCGGGCCGGAGATCGACGACGGCCTGTTCGAGCCGGACCCCGGCTACAACCAGCGGCTCGAAAAGCTGATGGAGCAGGCGGCGCAGGCGGCGCTCGACGATTTGAAGGACGCGCGGATACTCGCCGCCGACGGGCGTGTCGAGGGGATCAGCTTCATACGGCGCTTCCGGATGCGCGACGGCTCGACCCGGACGAACCCCGGCTACGGGAACCCGGACATCGTCGCGCCGGTCGGGGAGCCGGACTACCAGTTAAAGATCGCGCGGATCGTGCGCGAGGGCGCGGACGAGATACTGTTCGTGAACTTCCAGGTGCACCCGGACACGATCGGCGACTGCATGGGGAGCGTCGAGCTGTTTTCGGCCGACTATCCGGGCTTTGTCGTGCGCACGCTCGAGGGGGCGCTCCCGGGCGTGAAGGCCGTGTACCTGAACGGCGCGGCCGGAAACCTGAACCACGTGAACGTGTTCAAGCCCGACTGGGACCCGAACGGCGGCTACGAGCACACCGCGCACATGGGGCGGGCGATCGCCGGCGAGGTGCTCGGCATCTACACGAAGGCGCGGACGGTCGAGTCCGAGCGGGGCGTGCGCTTCGCGGAAACGCAGCTTCCGGCGCCGGCGAACAAGGCGCGGCCGGAGCAACTGCCGCTGGCGAAGGACTACGTCGAGTGGCACAGGACAGGGCGCGGCGATTTGATCCCGGAGACGGGCATGGGCATCACGACCTTGGTCGCCGAGGCGACGCGTATGCTCGCGCTCGCCGACGCGCCGGACAATTTCCTGTTGAATATGACCGCGCTGTCGGCCGGCGGGCTGTGCCTCGCGGGGATCCCCGGGGAGGCGTTCACCGAGGTCGGGCAGCGCGTGAAGGCCAATTCGCCGTTCCCGCAGCAGATGGTGCTGGGCATCTCGAACGGCTACGAGGGGTATTTCCCGATGCGGGAGGCGTACGAGGAGGGCGGCTACGAGGCGCGCAGCTCGAGCTTCAAGCTGGGCATCGCCGAGAGCATCGCCGAGGCGGAGGCGGAGCTGGTTCGAACGCTTTGGGAGGGATAGCATGCTTGCGGTTGTCAACGCGGTGCTCGTGATGCGGGACCACCTGATCCCGGACGGGGTGCTGCTCTCGGACGGCGGGAAGATCGTCGGCGTCGGCGCGCGCAGGGACGTCGATGTGCCCGCGGGCTGCGAGGTCGTCGACGCGAGGGGGAAGTTCGTCGGGCCGGGGCTCATCGACATGCACACGCACGCGGCGGGCGGCAAGTACTTCTTCGAGGACCCCGCGTACTGCGCGAGGACCGTGCTCGAGCATGGGGTCACGGGCGTGCTTCCGGCTCTGTACTTCAACATGACGAAGCCCGAGTACCTCGGCGCGATGGAAAAAATCCGGGAGGCGGCCTGCCCGAACATACTCGGGCTGTACATGGAGGGCCCGTACCTGAACCCGAAGTTCGGCTGCGACCGCGAGAACAACCCGTGGAGGGGGCCGATCCGCCGCGAGGACTACATGGAGATCGTCGAAGCGGCGAGGGACATGGCGCGCGCGTGGGCGGTCGCCCCGGAGCGCGAGGGGATCGCGGAGTTCTGCGAGGACGTCGCGGCGGCGATCCCGGGCATCGCGTTCACGGTCGCGCACAGCGAGGCGTCGCCGGAGCAGATCGAGCGGCTGATTCCGCTGGGATTGAAGATCGGCACGCACCACACGAACGCGACCGGCGACCTGCCGAAGTACCCGGAGTGCCGGGGCGTCTGCGTCGACGAGGTGGTCAACTTCCGCGACGACATCTTCGCGGAGCTGATCGTCGACAGAATGGGCATACACGTCGCGCCCTACATGCTTAGGCTCGTCAAGAAGATCAAGGGCGAGAGGCGGATCGTGCTGATCTCGGACGCGTGCGTGTTCGACGGGCCGGTGCCGCCGGGATACGACGGCGCGGACGACATCAACTTCGACTTCGAGGGCGAGATCGCCGGCTCGAAGCTGACGCTGGACGTCGCGTGCCGGAACATGATGGTGCACACCGGCTGCTCGATCGTCGACGCGTTCCGATACGCGTCCCGGAACCCCGCCGAGGCGCTGGGGCTCCGGGCGAAGGGCGAGCTCCGCATAGGCTTCGACGCCGACTGCGCAATTGTCGACAACTGGATGAACGTCGAAGGCGTCATCTTGAAAGGGGAGATAGTATCATGAACCCGTTTTTCTTCGATCCACCGACCGACTTCGCATTCCGGTGCGGAGACTACGTGCCGTTCAAGGACCGTGAACTCTGCGAAAAGCTGCGCAAGATCAGCGGAAAGGATTTGGAGAAGCACCCGAACCCGGACTTCAACATCAAGGTGATGATGAACCCGCACCCGGTGCTGATCGCGACCTTGTTCGAGCGCATCCGGAGGTCCGACGAGCTCGACAAGCGGTGCACGCTGATCCTCGGAAACCCCGAGCCGGAGACGTACATACCGGTCGCGCAGCTGATCAACTACCACCGCGTCAACTGCCGCAACGTCCACCTGTTCGCGATGGACGAGTGGGCCGACGACCAGGACAACATCGCGCCGGAGACCTACAAGGCGGGGTTCGCGCACTCGATGCTGAAGTATTTCTGGGCGCAGATCGACGAGGAACTCCGGATGCCGCTCAAAAACGTCCACTATCCGACGAATCAGAACATCTCGTATTATTCGAAGCTGATCGCGGACACCGGCGACGGCGGCGCGGACTTCTGCAGCTCGTCGCCCGGCTGGACCGGCCATATGGCGTTCATCGACCCGGTGGACGACTTCATGCAGGTCTCGAGCATGGAGGAGTATCTGCAGCAGGAGGCGCGCATCATCACGCTGCACCCGCTGACGGTCGCGCAGAACTCGCTGCACGGCGTGTTCGGGCAGTCGGGCTACATCGCGGACGTGCCGCCGAAGGCCGCGACGATCGGGCCGGTCGACGTGCTTCGGTCGCGCGAGCGGATGGAGGTGCACGCGCTGCTTACGAACAACACGTTCTCCTCGTGGCAGCGGATGACCTCGCGGCTCGTGCTGCACGGCCCGGTGTGCCCGCAGGTGCCCAGCTCGATGCTGCAGCTGATGAAGACGCAGGTGCTCGTCTCCGACGAGATCGCCGCGCCGTTCGAGAGCTGGGAGAAGGTCGGATACTGAGAGGTTCCGGGGGGCCGGCGGTCGCGGGGTTTTCAGCCGGGAAAGGTCGGGCGCTGTGTGCCGGGGGCAGTCCGGAGGCGTCCGGCGGGGTCGCGGCGGCGTTCGCGAACCGGAAGGCCGGGCGGGAATGGAGATCGACGGGCGGCGACCCGAAGAATGCTGTAGGTCGGCAAACCGGGCAAAGGGCCCGGCGGGGCTGCGGCGGCCGGTTGCGGATTGGGAAATCCGGCCGCCGCGCTCCGTCGAATTTGGACGGGAGTGTTAAGTTTTTACGGATTAATAACAATTGCCGGCCGGATCAATTGATTCGGAGTTTCGCAGATGTTATAATAACGGTTACAGAGTCCAAATAGCGGGAGGTATTTTCAAGATGAGTCAAGTCGGCGCCAGGGCTGCGAAAGAGAACCCCGTTCTCAAGGCACTCTCGAAATTCAGCAAGGACTTCATGTCCGTATTGGGCATCATTTTTCTGGGCGCCATACTGTCGCTCACTACGGAGAAGTTCCTGCAGTGGGACAACCTAAAGCTCATACTGCTTCAGTCCTCGACGGTGGCCATCTGCGCGCTCGGCCAGGCGATCATCCTCTTGACCGGCAACTTTGACCTCTCGCTCGGGCGAAACGTCGCGTTCACGAGCTGCCTCGGCGCGCTTTTGATGAAGGGCATGCTCTACGACGGCATGGCGCCGATGAACCCGACGCTGGTGATCCTGATCATCCTCGCGGCGGGCACGTTCATCGGCGTATGCAACGGCCTTCTGACCGCGTACGTAGGCCTCCCGGCGTTCATCGCGACCTTGGGCTTGCAGAACGTCTGCTACGGCCTCGCGAAGGTCATCACGAACGCGACGCCGATCGCGACGTTCCCGAACTCGATCGCGTGGCTCGGCCGCGGGTTCGCATTTCCGGAGATTCTGAAAAAGAACCTGCCCTGGTGCGTCGTGCTGATGCTGGGCATCTACATCTTCGCGCAGTTCATCTTCACAAAGACGAAGCTCGGCCGCAACATCTACGCGGTCGGCGGCAACAAGGAAGCGGCGTTCTTCGCCGGCATCAACGTCAAGCGGTACACGTTCCTCGCGTTTGTGATGGCGGGCTTCCTGGCGGCGTTCTCGGGCGTCGTGCTGATGAGCCGGCTGAACTCGGTCGCGATCACGAACGGACAGAGCTACGAGTTCGACGCGGTCATCGGCTCGATCATCGGCGGCATCAGCCTGACCGGCGGCAAGGGGCGCTTGATCGGCACGATGTTCGGCATCATCTTCGTGATGCTGCTGTTCAACGGAATGACGCAGTGGAAGGTCGATGCGTTCATGCAGGACGTTCTCAAGGGCATCGTGCTCGTCATCGCCGTGACGCTGGACGTGCTGCGCAACCGGAAGCGCGTGTAGCCATCCGCCCCAACTTTTGGGAAAGGACAGGGAATGATGGAGAACGAATACATTCTGAGATTGCAGGGCATAACGAAGAGCTTCCCCGGCGTCAAGGCGCTGGACGGCGTGAGCTTTGACGTGAAGCGCGGGACGATCCACGCGCTGGTCGGCGAAAACGGCGCGGGAAAGTCGACGCTGATCAAGATACTCGCGGGCATCTACCACGCGGACGAGGGAGCTCTCCACTTCAACGGCAGGGACAACGTCGCCTTCCGCACGCCGCACGAGTCGCACCAGGCGGGCATCGGCGTCGTCCACCAGGAGATCAAGCTGGCCGATCCGCTGACCGTCGCCGAGAACATGTTCGTCGGGAACCTCGTCTACACAAAGCTCGGGCTCGTCGACTGGAAGACGATGAAGAAGCGCGCGAGGCAGATCATCCGCGACCTCGGCATCGACATCGACGTCAACGCGCCGGTGAGCGCCCTCTCGGTCGCCAAGCAGCAGATCGTCGAAATCTGCAAGGCGGTCAACCTCGAGATGAAGCTTTTGATCATGGACGAGCCGTCGGCGACCCTGACCGAGCGCGAGCTCGAGATCATGTTCGGCATCGTCCGCAAGCTGCGCGACGAGGGCATCACGATCATCTACATCTCGCACAGGCTCGACGAGATCTTCGAGCTCGCGGACATGGTGACGGTGCTGCGCGACGGGAAGCACATAGGCACCGTGCCGGTCTCGTCGGTCACGCGCGACCGGTTGATCGCGATGATGGTCGGCCGCGAGCTCGGGCAGCAGTACCCCAAGGAGGAGATCGCAATCGGCGAGACCGTGCTCGAGGCGAAGGGCATCGTGCGCAGGGGCGTCCTCAAGGACATCAGCTTCTCGGTCAAGAAGGGCGAGATCTTCGGGATTTCCGGGCTCGTCGACTCGGGGCGGACGGAGCTCGCGCGCGCGATCTTGGGGATCGACCGGCTCGATTCGGGCGAGGTGTTCGTCCGGGGCAAGAAGGTCAACTACCGCGGCTTTCGCGACGCGATCCACGACGGGCTGGGGCTGATCCCCGAGGACCGGAAGAAGCAGGGGCTCGTGCAGATATTCGACATCAAGACGAACATCTGCATGGTGAACCTCAAAAAAGTCATCCGCGCCGGGATCGTTCGGAAGCGGCTCGTCAACCGCTACGGCACGGAGTACGCGAAGAAGCTGCGCGTCGTGATGCCCTCGCTCGAGACGCAGGTGCAGTTCCTCTCCGGCGGCAACCAGCAGAAGGTCGTCGTCGCGAAGTGGCTGATGCAGGACAGCGAGATATTGATCCTCGACGAGCCGACCCGCGGCATCGACGTCGGCGCGAAGGCCGAAATCTATCGGCTGATGACGGAGATGGTCAAGGAGGGCAAGACCGTCATCGTGATCTCGTCCGAGATGCCGGAGCTCCTGGGCATGTGCGACCGCATCATGGTCATGCACGAGGGGCAGAAGAAGGGCGAGCTGACCCGCGAGGAGGCGAACCAGGAGCGCATCATGGCGCTGTGCGTGTAGCGCAACAACGATTCAAACGGGGACGCCCCGTTGAATAAAACATCAAGGAGGAAGATACAATGAAGAAACTTGCGGCTCTGGTACTGGTTATGCTTCTCGCCCTTTCGGTGATTTCGGTCGCCGGCGCGGAGGAGCTCCCGCTCGCCGGCAAGAAGATCGGCAACACGATCGTCTACAAGGGCGACGTGTGGTGCTTCTTGCTCGCGGAGGAGTTTGAAAAGCAGGCGAAGGCGCTCGGCGCGGAGATCGTCGTCGATGACGGCGAGCTGAACGCCGAGGTTCAGACCCGTCAGATCGAGACCTACATCGCCAATAAGGTTGACGTCATCTTCGCCGACCCGGCGACCACCGACGGCTGCACCGAAGCCTTCATCAAGGCCAACGAGGCGGGCATCCCCGTGTTCACCTATGACTCCGCGCCCGCGTTCGAGGGCGTCATCACCCACACCGGCTGGGATCAGTACGAGACGGGCGTCATCACTGCCAACTACGTCATCGACTGGGTCAACGAGAATATGGGCGGCAAGGCCAAGGTCATCCTGATCGGCAACTACTCTTCCGAGCACTGCATGACCCGCGAGGTCGCGTTCGAAGACACGATCAAGGGCACCGGCATCGAGGTCGTCTACAAGGCCGACTGCGCGGGCAACCGCGAGACCGGCGCGAACGCCATCATGAACTACACAGATGACTTCGACATCGTCGTCTCCGTCGTCGACAACGGCGCGTGGGGCGCCGTGTCCGCCATCGAGGCGCGCGGCCTGGACAAGTACGTGTTCTGCATGGGCGCCTACGGCGACGAGCCGTTCTGCGCGCTGTACAACGATCACCCGATCTACAAGGCCGGCCTGATCGTCGACCCGGCCGAGATCGCCCGCATCACGCTCGAGAGCTACATCGCCTTCCTCAAGGACGGCAAGCCCGCCGGCGAGACGATCTTTGACCGCACGGTCAATATCCCGCTGTACATGGGCGACCACGAGAACATCACCCAGTACTACCCCTTCCCGAACGGCTACGACGCCGCGTAAGGGCGGAGGACAGGACGAATCGCGGGGGCGCGGCGCGAGCCG
>MWAC01000097.1 GCA_002068815.1 Firmicutes bacterium ADurb.Bin467
CTTCGTCGTCACGCACGGGACCGACACGCTCTCCTACACCGCGGCGGCGCTCAGCTACCTCGTGCAGCGTTCGATCAAGCCGATCGCGCTGACGGGCTCGCAGAAGTCGATCTTCACCGAGGACACCGACGCGCGCAGGAACCTTCTCGACGCGTTTTCGTACGCGTCCGACGTGCGCTCGCACGGCGTGTGCGTCGTGTTCGACGGCAAGGTGATCGCCGGCACGCGCGCGCGCAAGATGCGCACGAAGAGCATGAACGCGTTTTCGAGCGTCGATTACCCGGAGCTCGCGGCGCTGCTCGACGGGCGGATACTGCGCTACTTCTACGAGCCGGAGATGCAGCCGCGCCCGAGCTTCTACCGCGCGCTCAACGACCGCGTGTTCGTCTTGAAGCTAATCCCCGGCATGGGCGCGGACATCTTCGGGTTCCTGACGGACAGCGTAGACGCCTTGATCATCGAAAGCTTCGGCGTCGGCGGCGTGCCCTGCTACGGCGACGAGGACTTCCTGACGGCGATCGAGCGATGGTGCGGCGCCGGAAAGACGCTGGTGTTTACGACGCAGGTCCCCTACGAGGGCAGCGACATGGGCATCTACCAGGTCGGGCTCAAGGTGAAGCAGAAGTACGACGTGATCGAAGCCTACAACATGACGCTCGAATCGACGGTCACGAAATTGATGTGGATACTCGCGCAGACGCGCGACCCGAGGCGCGTGCGCGAGATGTTCTACACGCCCGTCGCGCACGATTTGCTGCTCTTCTAGCAGACGCAGAAAAACCGCCGCCGCCCAAGCGAAGCGACGGCGATTTTTTTGCATTCAGAGCTCCATGACCGCCTTCAGCGCCCCCGCGCGGTCCCGATTGTACGCCGCGACATCCTCGGCGAAGCGGTCGAGCCGGATTTTGTGCGAGATCATCGCCCTCATGTCGACCATGCCGCTCTTCAAAAGCTCCAGACACGCCGGAAAATACAGCGCCGGGACCGCGTTGCTCGCGCGAATCTGCAGCTTTTCGTCGTGGAAGCGGCGCATGTCGAAGGTCACGAACTGCGTCTCGTTGACGCCGATGCCGATGAAGCCCATGATTCCTCCGACGTTCAGGAGCTTCATCGCCGCGGGCATCGCGTCGGGCGTCGCGGTCATCAGGATTTTGTCGACGCCGCCCTTCGCAAACGGGTACTTTTCCGGATCGCATTTGTCCGTGTGCAGCACCTCGTCCGCGCCCCACTTTTTCGCCAGATTGTCGCGCGCGCCGCGGCCGGAGCGGTTGGCGGCGTAGATGTTCCTCGCGCCCATGAGCCGCGCGAGCCTGAGCGCGAACAGCCCGATCGGGCCGATGCCGTAGACGAGCACGTCGTCGCCGAGCTCGACGCCCGCGACCTTCAGGAGGTCGTACGCGACGCCGAGCGGCTCGATCAGCGCGGCCTCGGCGAACGGCAGCCCCTCGAACTTCACGCAGCACTCGCACGGCACGACCATGTACTCCGCGAAGCCCATCGTGCCGACGCCGGAGTTGAACATCGAACGCCCCGTCTTGTCTTTATCGACCTTGCCGTTGCGGGAAAGGTCGGAGAAGCGGTCGAACGTGCCGCTCTCGAGGCACACGCTGTCGCCGGGTTTCACGTTCTCGACCGCCGCGCCGACCGCCTCGATCACGCCCGCGACCTCGTGGCCGATCGGCTCGAACGCCTCCGCGAGCGCGGCGGTGCGCAAATCCGTGCCGCACAGCCCGCACGCCTTCACGCGCACCAAGACATCGTGCATGCCCATTTCCGGCACGTCGATTGCGCGCACGTCGAATTGGTACGGCGTCTTCGCAAATACCGATCGCATCTTCATCGCTATGCCCTTCCCTTGTAGACGTCCGGGACGACGAGCCCCTCCTTGTTCCACCAGCGCGGCGCGTCGATCGCGGACACGAACGCGATGTTGCCGTACGGGTTGAACGCGCCGGAGCGCACGATGTACTTCGCCTTTTTCGGCATCTCCGCCATGAACTGCGCGTACGGCACGCCCTCGACCGGGCAGCGCGCGCACGTCCTCTCGACGAAATCGTACAGCGGCCGGTTGTAGTCCTTCATCTCGCTCGCGACGATCACGCGCTCGTAGCAGAAGTCGCTCAAAATGAGGTCCATCAGCTGCTCGATCGTCGGGCAGTCCTTCTCGAGCGCGAGGTCGATGCGCTGCTCGTCGGTCGGGATCGGGAACCCCGCGTCGCAGATCATCAGCACGTCGCCGTGGCCCATGCCGGCGATCGCGGTGTTCAGCTTCTTGTTCAAAATTCTCCCGAGTTTCATGGTCTCCCTCCTAGTTGAATCCGTTTTCGTCGAGGATTTGCGTCGCGCGGGCGAACACGTCGTCGGAAATCTCGAGATCGCCGCAGCGCGCGCCGCTCTCGGCCTGCTCGACGGTGCGCGAGCCGCTGATGATCGTCGTCACGCCCGGACGCTTCAAGAGCCAGCCCATCGCGAGCTCGAGAAGCGTCAATCCCGCCTCGTCCGCAAGTTTCTTGAGCAACTCGACGACGTCGAGCTTGCGGTCGAGCTTCTCGCCCAGTATCTCCGGGTTCGTCAGCCGCATGTCGCCGGGCTTCAGGTCCCTGTCGCGGCCGCGGTAGAACCGGCCCGAGAGCACGCCCTGGCACAGCGGGCTGTACGGGATGAACGCGCGCCCGTTTTGCGCGCAGTCGGGCAGAATTTCACGCTCGGCCGCATACTCGAGCGGTATGCCGCAGTAGCTGTCGGAGTTGCGGTCGAACATGTTGTAGAGCGCCTGATGCGCGGCGACGGGGTGAATTGCGTCCGCGCGCGCGATCTCGCTCAAAGAGAAGTTCGACGCGCCGATATAGCGGACCTTGCCCGCCGCGACGAGCGACTTCAAGGTCTCCATCGTCTCCTCGATGGGCGTTGCGTGGTCCATCCAGTGCATCTGGTAGAGGTCGACGCGGTCGGTTTTGAGCCTCCGGAGCGATTCGTCGATCTCCTTCAAGATGTGCCCGGGCGTCAGGTCGTTGATGCCGGGGCCGTCCTTGTAGTCCCAGCGCAGCCCGCACTTCGTCGCCAGAAACACTTTTTCGCGCTTTCCTTTCAGCGCCTGTCCGAGCGCGATCTCGCTCTCGCCGAAGCCGTAGATCGGCGCGACGTCGAAGAAATTGACGCCCATGTCGATCGCCGCGTGCACCGCGCGCGTCGACTCGCTCGTCGAGCCGTCCGTCCAGTTGTACCCCGCGACCGACCAGCAGCCAAAGCCGATGACGGACAGCTCCTCCGCGATGCGCGGAACCTTTCTGTACTTCATTACTTCCTCCTCCGCTTGTCGAGCAGCACCGCGAGCACGATCAGAAGGCCGATCAGAATCTCCTGCAGGTGCGAGTTGATGCCGATCAGGTTGCCGCCGTTTCGAAGCGTCGCCATGATCAGCGAGCCCAGCACCGTGCCGATGATCGAGCCCTCCGCGCCGGAGAGCGACGCGCCGCCGATGACCGCCGCGGCGATGGCGTCGGTCTCGTAGCCCAGGCCGCCGGTGGGCA
>MWAC01000098.1 GCA_002068815.1 Firmicutes bacterium ADurb.Bin467
GAACGGGTCAAGTACCACGCCGCCTGTTGGCGTTTTCGTGAGCCGAACAAGGTAGCGCATCAGTTCGATTGGCTTAACAGTCGGATGATGGTTTAGGGTTTTAGTAGTCCACCGTTCCTCAACGGGTTTTATATCTGAACTGCTCTTATCGCTTTGCCCGTTCCAAACACAAGTTCTGGCGTCGCGGCCGGAGCCGGCGCTTCCTCCCTCGGCTGCGCGAGCAATGCCGCCGCCGCGCCCAGCGCGGCGACCGCGATCAAGAGAATCAGCGCCCGCTTCGCCTGCCGGGACATCAGAGCCTTCTCCTTCTGAGGAAATACACGACGCCCGCGACGAACAGCGCGGCCGGCAGCGCGATCGCGAGCGCGACGCCGAGCGCGTTCGCCGTCGATGTGTTGAGCGACACCGCTTCGCCGGTCAGCTTCGTGCCGACGAGGTTCGCGATATCCGGCCCTTCGCCGAGCTCGCCGAACAGCTTGAGCAAATAGCGCCGGTTCAAAAACGCGTTGCCGCTCAAGACCTTGCCGTCCAGCAGCGACACCGAGCCGCACGCGTAGACGCTGGACGTTCGCTCTTCCCCGGTCTCCCGGTTCTTGACCGAGAGCGTCGATTTGACGAGCGCCGGGATCGGCCCCGAGCGCGCCGAGTCCTTCGCGGTGAACCCCTGCGGCGCGTCGGACGGCCGGACGCCGGATGTCTCCGAGAACTGCAACAGCGCCTCGGTCGCATAGCCTTCCTGGAACCGGAAGCGCACCGTCAAGGGCCTCGCCATCGGCGCGATGATCGGCGCGGGCTCGTCCGCGAACTCCGCCGCGAGCGCGCCGCCCGCCATCTCAACGGTCGCGAAGAACGGCTGGCTCTGGTACGTGCGCTCGGGCGAGGTCTCGAACACCGCGCCGTCGTCGACCGCGACGCCCCACTCGCGCAGCAGCGCCTCGAGGTTCGGAAGCGCGGGTTGCGTCACGTCCGCGGCGTAGAACAGCGATTTCCCGTACTCCCCGCCGCCCTCGAGGAACGCCTCGATCGAGGATATCTGCTCCGCGGTCAGGTCGGATGTCGGCGCGGCGAGTATCGCGACGTCCGCGCCCAAATCGAACGCGCCCATCGCGAGCAGCGCCTCCTGGACGTCGAAATTGTTCGTCACGAGAAGCTCCCGCAAGCCCTCGACCGGCTGCGCGCCGTTCCCGGTCAGCACGAGCGCCTTCATCCGGCTGTCGCTCGCGACCGACGCGATCGCCTCCGCGAGCTTCGCCTCCGCGACCGAGGTCACCTGTATCTCGTTTGCCGCGCCGTACGAATACTCGAACAGATCGGCCGTTTCGAGCGCCTCCGCGCGGCTTTCCGACGCGACGAGCAGCCCGTTTTCCGGCAGCGCCAGCTCCGGATAGCGCGCCGCGAACGTCGGGTCCAGCGCGAAATCGACGTACGTCACCGACACGCGCCCGTACTTCGGGTATTGCTTGAGCAGTTCCGCCGCGTACTCGGTGTAGGTAGACGTCGCGTACGAATCCTCGGCCGCGAGCACGAAGATGTCGACGTCCCTGTCGAGCGATTTGATCAGCGCCTTCGTCTCGTCCGAGAGCGCGTAGCGGCTGTCCTTCGTGAGGTCGAGGCTCAGCGGATACCGCTCGGAGAGCTTGACCGCGACGACGTTGACCGCGACTACGAGCAGCACGACGAGCGCGATCTCCGCGGCGAACCACCACTTCCTGCCGCGCATCAGCTCCACCTCCTTCGCTCGAGCCGCATGACCGTCAGCGTTGCGAACAGCGCGGCGACGCTCAGGAAGAACACCGCGTTCTCGAGCGCGAACACCCCGTAGGTGAACGGCGTGTAGCGCGTCGAGAAGTTGAGCCAGCGGAACACCTGCTTCAATAGCGGGTTCGACACGAGCGGCGCGAGCGTCTCGAGCAAAATCAGGAGAATGCTCACGAGAAAGCCCCCGACCGCCGCGATCAATTGGCTCTCGGTCAGGGACGACAGAAACAGGCACACGGCGATCAGTGCGCCGCCGAGCAGCAGAAGCCCCGCGAAATTCCCGGCGACCTGCGCCCAGCCGACGTCCGCGAACCGCGAGAGCACAAAGGCGTCCAGAAGTGTCGACGAGATCGCGACCGCGTACACCGTCAGTGCCGCGAAATACTTCCCCATCGCGACCGCGGCGCTTGAGACCGGCGCGGTCATCAGAAGCTGGTCGGTCTTTGCGCGCATGTCCTCGCTGATGAGCCGCATCGTCAGGATCGGGATCAGGAACAGCACGACCGAGAACAGCACCGCGTAGAGCCTGGAAAGCGTCGGCTCGCCGCCGTAGAGGTTGTAGGCATAGAAGTACAGCCCCGTAAACAGGCACACCGCGCCGACGAACACATAGCCCAGCGGCGACTTGAAATACGAGCGGATTTCCCGCGCGAATACGGCGCTCATGATCGCTCTCCCCCCGCGTCGGCCCCGATGACGCGCAAAAACACTTCTTCCAGCGAGCATTCGCTTCCGTAGGTGTAGAGAAGCGGCAGATTCGCGGCCGCGAGCGCATCGAACACGTCTACGCGCAGATCGCGCCCCTCCGCGCCCTCGCAGGCGAAGTCGCAGGCGCCGACCTCGCGGGAGCCGAGGCTCTCGAGCCGCGCGAGCCCGGGGATGCCCCGGAGCGCCGCGAGAACCTCTTCCTCCGAGCCCCTCGCCCTCGCGGTCACGCGGGATTTCCCGTGGATGCGCTCTGCGAGCCCCTCGCCGGTGTCGTCCGCGACGAGGCGTCCATGGTGCAAAACCAGTATCCGCGAGCAGACCGCCTGCACCTCGGTCAGGATGTGCGAGGAGAGGATCACCGTCGTGTCGCGCGCGACCTCGCGGATCAACTGGCGAATCTCGATGATCTGCGTCGGGTCGAGCCCGACCGTCGGCTCGTCGAGTATCAGGACCTTCGGCTCCGGAAGCACCGCCTGCGCGATGCCCACGCGCTGCCGGTATCCCTTCGAGAGGTTGCGGATCAGCCGGCCGCGCACGTCCGCGATGCCGGTCAATTCCGCGACGCGCGAAATCCTCTGCGCCATCGACCCTGCGAGCCTGTACAGCTTGAACACGAACCGCAGGTATTCCTCGACCGTCATGTCGAGGTATAGGGGCGGCTGCTCCGGAAGATAGCCGACGAGCTTGCGAGCCTCCATCGAATCCTCGACGACGTCGTGCCCCGCGATCCTGACCGTGCCGGACGTCGCGCCCAAGTACCCCGCGAGTATGTTCATCGTCGTCGTCTTGCCCGCGCCGTTGAGCCCGAGAAGGCCGACGACCTCGTTCGCGGCCACGGAAAAGCTCACGCCGGAAAGCGCCGGTTTCGCGCCGTACCGCTTCGTGAGAGCGACCGCCTCAATCACACAATCACCTCTGGCAATTTGTACATCCACAGCAATATCATAGTGCAATCCGCACATTCCCGCAAGCGCCAAAATTGTCCTGTCGGCGCATCCGAGTATCGCATTTTTAACCTATGCAGGCCGTCGGATGGGCCTCAAAACCCGCTCAGGAACCGGTCGACGACGAGCTGCCGGAACTTCGGCGACAGCGACGCGAAATAGGCGGTGAACCCGGTCACGCGCACGACGAGCTCCGGGAACAGGTCCGGGTTTTCGTTCGCGGCGAGCAGCACTTCCTGGTCGAGCACGTTGATGTTGATCAGCGTGCCGCCGAGCTCGAAGTGCTTTCGGATCAGCTGCAGCACGCGGTCGGCGCCGCCCTCCTCCAAGGACAGCTTCGGGTCGAACTCGAGCTGCAGGGGCGCGGCGTTCCCGCAGCCCGGCTGCACGGCCGCGATGCCGCTCGACTGCGCCGTGACCGCGCCGTCGCGCCGGAAGCCCGGCACCGGGTTCGCGCCGTGCGAGATCGGCGCGCGCGCGCGGCGGCCGTTCGGCGTCGCGCCGACGGCCTCCCCGTAGAGTATCGTCCTCGACCACGAGAACCAGCCCGGCACGAGCTGCCTGCCCTCGGGCATCGGGTGGTTGTGGACCAGCTCGACAAACGCGTCCGTGATCGCCCGCGCCCACTTGTCCCCGAGGCTTCCGCCCTGGCAGTACCGCTCGGACGACGAAAGCATCAGCCGCGTCCGCTCGCCGTCGATTCCGGCGAAGTCGCTGTGAAGCGCCCCATGGACGGCCTCCCACGAAAGCCGCCCCTCGCGCTCGACGCGCTGCTCAATCGCCGCGAACGAGTCCGCCGCGACCGCGAGCCCCGCGCCGTCGACGCCGACCGTGTAAAGCTCCGCGCACTGACTGACGTCGAGGCCGCTCTCGACGCTCTCGTGCGTCAAGAGGTTCAGCATCAACTCCGGCTGCACCTCGTGCGCGTGGTCGATGTGCAGGTTCGCGCCCCGCGCGGCGACGTCGACGGCAATCGAAAGGTGCTTTTTGAAATAGTCCATCAGAAGCGCGGTCGAGGGCGAGGGCTCCGCGTCCGTCATGTCGTGGAACGCGACCTCGAACACGCGCGCGACGTTGATCTTGACCGTGTCGTTCATCGGGTACTCGCGCCCCGGCACGCACATCCAGTTGCAGCCGGACGCGATGCGGTTTCTGGCGGTCGCGAGGTCGACGCCGCGGTTCTTCATGTAGCCCCGGACGAGCGCCTCGTCGCCGCAGAAGCGCGGCCAGGCGTTGCGGTCGTTGAACAGGTAGGAAACCGCCGTCCGCAGGAAGTCCTCGGGGATGTCTTTGTGCACGCGGACGGTCAGGTTCGCCGAGCCGTTCAGGAGGTGCGCGGCCTCGAGGATCAGATAGGAAAGGCGGCACGTCCTGTCGCGCCCGCGTTCGTCGACGCCGGAGAGCTGGTAATAGCGCGTGTCGATCAGGAGCAGGTTCGCGAGTATGAACGCGGCCTTTTCGTCGTCGAGCCTTCCCGCCGCGACGTCTCGCTCGTAGTACGGCGTCAGCATCGCGTCGAGCTGGCAGCCCGCGCCGTCGCGGTTGTACGCGCGCGACGCGCTCGCGAAGTGCGCGATCCACTGGCAGGCCTCGAGGAACGTCTCCGGCGCGCGGTCGACGATGTGCTCGTTCGCCGCGAGCATCTCCGCAAGGCTTTCGCGGATTTCCGGGCGCTCCTCCCGCTCCAGCAGCCCCCGGATGCGCTCGATGTGCCGGCCGATCCATTTTTGCACGGCGAGCAGCACGCGCTCCTCGGCGTCGTAGTATTCCCGGCGCTCGGGGTGCATTTCGACTTGTGGAAGGGCGAGGCGCATGTCGACCCGCTGATCGGTCCCATGGTCGAGAAGCTGAAGCAGAGGGGCATCGCGCATCAGGACAAGGGCGCCTGGATCATCCCGGTGGCGAAGCCGGACGACAAGGCGGAGATCCCGCCGCTGATCCTGGTGAAGTCGGATGGCGCGGCGATGTATTCGACCACCGACCTCGCCACCATCGTCGACCGGGTACAGGAGCAGAACCCGGACGAGATCCTCTATGTCGTCGACCAGCGCCAGCACCTGCATTTCGAGCAGGTGTTCCGCGCCGCAATCCTGGCCGGCCTCAACGGCAAGGCGAAGATGGAGCATCTCGGCTTCGGCACCATGAACGGCAAGGACGGCAAGCCGTTCAAGACCCGCGAAGGCGGCGTCATGAAGCTGCAGGACCTCATCGCCATCCTGAGTGGCACCGAACGACCAGGAGGTGAGCAAGAGGAAACCTCTCGAGGAGACGCCTGAATGGCCGAAGGGGCGTTCTTACAGTCGCCGGAAATTGAGCAGTCACAAAGGAGGAGACGTGACTCACATAAGATGCTATGGCGAGATCATGTTGTATGCTGGCACCGGCTCTCCCGAACTCGCGGCCCAGATCGCAGTGAATCTGGACCGGCGTCTGTGCGACCGCGAGGTCATCACCTACCCTAACAGCAACCTCTTTGTCAGGCTCGGGTCGAGTGTTCGCGGACAGGATACGTTCATCATCCAGACCACGTCTGCGCCGACCAACGACAACTTGATGGAACTGCTCATCTTCATCGACACACTCAAACGCTCATCCGCAGGCCGCGTCACCGCCGTGATCCCTTACCTT
>MWAC01000099.1 GCA_002068815.1 Firmicutes bacterium ADurb.Bin467
GGGCGTTGGCCCCGCCGCTTTTTTCGACCCTTTTTGAAAGGATGATGGTTCGTATGCTGTGCTCCATCGGAATGAGAATCCGGATTTTTCGCGTCCGGCGCGCGCTCTCGCAGAAGGAGCTCGCCGATCGGCTCGGCGTATCTCCGCAGGCGGTTTCAAAGTGGGAGACCGACCGCGCCTGCCCGGACATCGCGTTTCTGTGGCCGCTGTGCAGGATTCTCAGCGTATCCACCGACCAACTGCTCGCCCCGGATTTTTCGGCAAAGGAGGGACAGGGATGATCACCCAGAACGGCGCTTACCTTACGGTCGACCGGGTGCTTGAACAGGCTTCGGCGCTTGACACGGCTGTTCCCGAAGGAGGGATTTTGATGAAGACGATTCTTCGGCTGCTCGCCCGCCTGCGCGCGCGGACGGCCGCGAGGAGCATAGGGTACTTTGACATCCGCGAAAGGCGCGAGGCCGCGATCCGCAAGGAGCGGCATGCGGCGAACGCGACGGCGGAGATGGCATGGAGGCCCTGGCGGTAATTTCCAAGACCCTGCGGCGGCGCGATTGTGCGTCCGCCGCTTTTTTCGCGGCAAAATTCCTGTAAAATCGGTGGGTTGACTTGACTTTTCGCGCGGGGCGTGGTATGCTGTGGATGGAGTTAGGAGAAACTAACCAACTGCGGACGCTTACCCACGGAAAGGATGAGGACAAATGCTCGCAACAATTCTGGTTGCCGCCGCGATGGCGATCGTCATCGGGGCCATCGTCTGGAAGATGATTCGCGACCGAAAGAGCGGCGCGAGTTCCTGCGGCTGCGGCTGCGACGGCTGCCCGAGCTCCGGCAGCTGCCGCCCGGACAAGCACTGAACCCGAAATCGCATATCAAACAAAGGCGTCCGGCTCCCCCGGGCGCCTTGTGCATGCCGGAATCAATTGACAACGCTAACAAACAACAGTATAATGACAACAAACGCTTCGGGAGGGGTCATCGATGGGCAAATATCTGATCGGCGTGGACATCGGCACGCAGGGCACGAAGGCCGCGCTGTTTTCGCCGGAGATGGAGATGGTGGCGACCGCGTTCGAGGCCTCGCGGCTGATCTCGCCGGAGCCGGGCGTCGTGTGGCAGGAGCCGGACGAGATGTACGCGTCGGCCTGCGTCGCGATCCGCGCGCTGATGGAGAAGGCGGGCGTCGATCCCCGCGAGGTCGCGGCGATCGGGCTCGACGGGCAGATGGCGGGCATCATGGGCGTGAAGGCGGACGGCTCGGCCGCGACGTACTACGACTCGTGGCTCGACATGCGCTGCGGACGATACGCCGAGGAGATGAATAAAATCGCCGGCCGGCGCGTCGTCGAGCTCTCCGGCGGGCAGGTGACCTATGTGCACGGCCCGAAGATACTCTGGTGGAAGGGCGAGCACCCGGACGTCTACGATCAGGTCGACAAGTTCGTGCTGCCGCACGCCTACATCGTCGGACGCATGTGCGCTCTCACGGGCGAACAGATGTACTTCGACTACACGCACCTGCACTTCTCCTGCCTCGCCGACAGCGCGAACAAGGCGTGGTCTGGGGAATTGCTCGACGCGTTCGGCATCGCGCCCTCGAAGATGCCGCGCATCGTCTCGCCGTTTGAGATCGTCGGAAGGACCACGCAGGCGTTCGCGAATTTGAGCGGGCTCGTCCCGGGTATCCCGGTCGCGGCGGGCTGCGGCGACACCGCGGCGAGCACGTTCGGCGCGGGCATGTTCTCCGAGGGGATGCTCTTGGACATCGCGGGCACGGCGTCGGTGATGCTGAGCGTCGTCGACCGCTTCGTCCCCGACCCCGATTTCCGCACGCTGACCCTGATGCGCAGCCCCGTCGACGGGCTCTACCTGCCGCTCTCGTACCTGAGCGGCGGCGGCATGTGCCTGCGTTGGTTCCGCGACCAGTTCGCCGGCGGCCGCGGCTACAGGGAGCTCGAGGCCGAGGCGGAGCAGATTCCGCCGGGCAGCGAGGGCGTGATCTTCGTGCCGCACTTCTCCGGCCGCGTGCTGCCGAACAACCCCGACCTCAAGGGCGCGTTCGTCGGCCTCGACTTCAAGCACCAGCGCGCGCACCTGTTCCGCGCGGTCATGGAGAGCGTCGCCTACGAGTATGCGTACTACCTGAAGGTGCTGCGGGCGCTCCACCCCGCGGAGCCGTTCGGCGAGATGCTCTCGGTCGGCGGCGGCGCGAAGTCCGACCTGTTCAACCAGATCAAGGCCGACGTGCTCGGCGTCAAGATCTCGACCTACGAGATGGGCGAGACGGCGCTGATCGGCGCGGCGGTCATCGCGGGCGTCGGCGCGGGCGCGCTCGACGGCTACGAGAGGCCGATTCTGAATTCCATCCGCAAGGGGCGCGAGTTCCTGCCCGACGAGGCGCGGCACGCCATGTACAAGAAGCCCGCGGCCGACTACCTGACGGCCATCGAGCGCCTGACCGGGTATTACCGGGAGGTTCAGGAGGGTGAAAATGCCTAAAAAAACGGACGCGATGTTCGCGCAGCTGCGCAAGAAGGGCATACTCGAGCACGTAAACCTGAACGGCATCGCGACCGTGCAGGAATTGTGCGAGCGATTTGACGTCTCCCCCGCGACGATCCGCAACGACCTGCAGGCGCTGGAGAAGGCCGGGCTGCTCGAGCGTACGCATGGCGGCGCGATCACCTCCGAGAAGGCGTCCTACGAGCCGAACACCTTCCAGAAGGAGGTGCGCAACGTCCAGGACAAGGCGCTGATCGCCGAGGCCGCGCTCGAGCACATCCACCCGGGCGACGCGATCGCGCTCGACTCCGGCACGACGACGTTCCAGCTCGCGAAGCTGCTCGGCCGCGTCGAGCGGCTGACCGTCGTCACCTACGATCTGCAGATCGCCGCGTGGCTCGAGGGCAACACCGAGGTCAGCATCATCATGGCCGGCGGCGCGGTGCGCAGGCACTTCCACTGCACGGCCGGGCAGACCGCGATCGACACGCTGTCGCGCCTGCGCGTCGACAAGGCGTTCCTCGCGGCGAACGGCGCGTCCGTCGAGGACGGGCTCTCGACGCCGAACATGGACATCGCGAGCATCAAGTCGACCCTGATCCGGCGCGCGGACAAGCGGTTTCTGCTGTGCGACCACTCGAAGCTCGGCCGGAGCGCGTTCGCGACGTTCGCGCCGCTCGACGCGGTCGACGTGCTGATCACCGACCGGAAGGCCGATGCGCAGTTCGTGGAGGCCGCGCGCGCGCTCGGCGTCGAGATCATCCTCGCCTAAAACGAAAATATATGACAATAAACGCTTGAAAACGCGCGCAAAGCGTGGTATAATCGAAGCGGAATTCAACGACAGAGGTGTTTGCCATGAGGACGCTGGGACTGTGCCTGATCGGCTGCGGCCGCGCGGGCATGATACACGCGCGCAATTACAAGAACAAGGTGCCGGGCGCGAAGATGGTCGCGGTCGCGGACGTCGTCGAGGAGGCGGCGGTTGCCGCCGCGGCGGAGCTCGGGATCGACGCGTGGTACACCGACTACCGCGAGGCGCTCAAAAATCCCGCGGTCGACGCGGTGATCGTCGTGTCGCCGACCGACCTGCACCGCGGGATCGTCCTCGATTGCGCGAGGGCGAAAAAGCACGTGTTCTGCGAAAAGCCGATGGCGATGAACGTGGGCGAGTGCGAGGACATGATCGCCGCCTGCGGGCAAAACGGCGTGA
The DNA here is from genome assembly GCA_002068815.1 of Firmicutes bacterium ADurb.Bin467. Classification (GTDB taxonomy): domain Bacteria; phylum Bacillota; class Clostridia; order Christensenellales; family Aristaeellaceae; genus Pullichristensenella. The sequence goes on from MWAC01000099.1 coordinate 3,716, forward strand.
AGCTTCAAATCGGCTTCATGCGCCGGCACGACCAGAGTTTTCGGCGCGCGAAGAAGCTGCTCGACGAGGGGACGATCGGCGAGCTCGTGTTCATCCACTCGCACACGCGCGGGCCGAGCAAGCCGCGGCCGTGGATGTACGACCTCAAGAAATCCAACGGCATATTGGCCGAGGTCAACTCGCACGACATCGACGCGATCCGCTGGTTCGCCGGCAGCGATATGGAGCACCTCTACGCGGTCGCCGGAAACTACCGAAACCCCGAGGCGCGCGAAGCGTACCCCGACTACTACGACAGCGTGTCCGTCAACGGCAAGCTCAAAAACGGCGTCGGCTTCTCGATCGACGGCGCGGCGTTCGTGCAGTACGGCTACGACGCGCACGTCGAGATGGTCGGCACGCGCGGCGTGATCCACGTCGGCCGCTCGGACGGCGACTTCGTGAAGGTGACGACGCCGGAAAACGGCACGGCGGGCTCGTTCGTGTCGAGCTGGACGGCGCTGTTCGAGGACGCGTACCTGCGCGAGGACATCTCGTTCGCCGAGGCGGTGCTCAACGATGCCGAAGTGCTGGTGACCGGGCGCGACGGGCTCGAGGCGGTGAAGGTCGTCGAGGCGGGCAACCGCTCGATCCTCTCCCGCGAAATCGTAAAGTTGTAAGGAGGGCGCCGACATGCTTGCGCTGCGCTTGTTTGGAAAGGGAGACGTGCGGCTCGTCGAGGTCGAAAAGCCGGCGGCGGGCCCGGGGGAGATCGTGTTGAAGGTCGGCGCGGCCGCGATCTGCGGGACCGACATCCGGATGTGGCAGAGCGGAAAGTCGGGCGTCGACGAAAATCACCCGCTGACGCTCGGCCACGAGTTCGCGGGGACCGTCGTCGAGGTGGGCCCGGGCGTGCCTTCGAAGTACGAAATCGGCATGCGGCTGGGCATGCAGCCCAACATCGGCTGCGGCATCTGCGACATGTGCGTGTCCGGCCGGCAGCACCTGTGCCCGGACTACCGCGCGTTCGGCATCAACATGGACGGCGCGATGGCCGAATTTGTAAAAATTCCCGCCGACGCGATCCTGCGCGGCAACCTGATACCGCTCGGCGACGGCGTCTCGTTCGAGGAGGCCGCGGTCGCGGAGCCGCTGTCCTGCGCGTACAACGGGTTCACGAAGTGCTTCGTGAAGCCCGGCGACTGGGCGCTCGTCGTCGGCGCGGGGCCGATCGGCGCGATGCACGCGCAGCTTCTGAACATGGCCGGCGCGCGCGTGATCGTGAACGACCTCTCCGAGGAGCGGCTCGACATGCTCAAGGCGCTGTTCCCGTACATCGAGACCGTGCCGGGAAATCCCGCGGAATACGTGATGCGAAAGACCGGCGGGCGCGGGCTCGACGTCGCGATCGTCGCGTGCCCGGTGCCCGCGGTGCAGGCCGCGATGCTGCCGCTGATGAACTACGGCGGCCGCGTGAACTTCTTCGGCGGCGTGCCGGAGGACAGGCAGCCGGTGCCGATCAACACGAACCTCGTGCACTACAAGGAGCTCTACCTCACCGGCTCGACGCGCTCGAGCATCGCGCAGATGCGCAAGGTCGTCGAGTTCGCCGAGCAGGGGCTGCTCGATGTCAAGGGCGTCATCACGCACCGCTACCCGCTTTCGGACGCGCTGCTCGCGCTCGGGAACGCGAGGAACGCCGTCGGCATCAAGCACGTGTTTGCCTTCGACTGACCAAATTCCGGGCTCCGGCCCGGTTTTTTTCGCGTTTTTTGAAAAGTGCAACCGCCGCGCGCCGAATTGTCAAGCGCGCTTGCTTTCGCGCAACCGCGTTTTTTGCTAGAATGAGCCCAGCGCCTGAGGGGTGCGGGAATGGAGGAGGAAGGCATGATCCTTTCGGAAAAGATTTTGACGCTCAGAAAGAAAAACGGCTGGTCGCAGGAGGAGCTCGCGGAAAAGGCGAACGTGTCGAGGCAGTCCATCTCAAAGTGGGAGAGCGCGGTGAGCATCCCGGACATCAACAAGATCCTCGAGCTCGCGAAGATATTCGGCGTCACGACGGACTACCTGTTGAAGGACGACATCGAGGAGGTCGAGTATTCCGCGGGCGATTCGGAGGGCGTAAAGCGCGTGTCCTTGCAGGAGGCGAACGAATACCTCGACGCGAACGCGGCGTTCGGGCGGCGCATAGGCTTCGGCGTGATGCTGTGCATACTGTCGCCGATTCCGCTGGTCCTTCTGGCGGGGCTTCGGGAGGAGGCTGCGTGGGGCGCGGCGCTCTCG
>MWAC01000100.1 GCA_002068815.1 Firmicutes bacterium ADurb.Bin467
GCGACAGGTACGACGTCTGATGGCCGAAGCTGAAACGCGCTAACGGCTGTTCAAGGGCAGAGGCATGGCGCATGCGGAAGCGGTCCCCGAGGCATTCGCAGACAGGTATCCCGTCGCGAGGGCATAGAGGTCCCCTTTGAGGCACTGCGAGCCGTAGACACAGCTATAAATGCGATTGAACATTGCGCCATCCTCCTCTCGATTTTGATGATTCGCAATCCACTCGGAGTTGCCAAACGTCATTTTTGACGCTTTGCAATCCGTTTTCGGATCGCCTGATCCTTTATACCACGAAAATGCAGGAAAATCAATCAACCATTGGTTGCTTTTCCAAAAAATAACCCGCCGCGCCCGTTAGAGCGCGGCGGATTGGGGTACTCGCTTACGCGACGGGCGTGAACGTCGGCACGAAGCCGCGCTCGACGATCAGGTCGTAGACCTTCTGCGTATAGACGACCTTCTCGAGCGCCTTGACGAAGTCGGCGTCCTTGTTCTCGGCCTTGACGGCGAACAGGTTCACGTAGGACCGGCCGGCGAGGCTGTCGGGCTTCTCGGCATAGACGGCGTCGGTGTTCGGGTTGAGCCCGGCGAGCGACGCGTTGTTGCCGTTGATGACCGCGAACGCGACGTCGTCGCGCAGGCCCGGCGTGAGCTCTGCGTTGACCTCGTAGATGTCGAGGTTCTTCGGGTTCAGGTCGCCCACGATGTCGTCCTTCGTGACGACGCTGTTGAGGTCGGTCCCCTCTGGCAGCTTGATCAGCCCGGCGTCCGCGAGCAGTATCAGCGCGCGGGTCAGGTTCGTCGGGTCGTTCGGAACCGCGATGCGGTCGCCGTCCGCGACCTTATCGAGGCTGTCCTTCGTGCCGGGGTAGAGGCCCAGCGGCTCGAAGTGCACCGGGATCACGCCCGCGAGCTTCTCGGCGTCGCCAACGGACGCGTTGTAGCTGTCCAGATACGGGATGTGCTGGAAGAAGTTCGCCAGCACGTCGCCGCCGGCGGTCGCGGGGTTCTCGGTCACGTAGTCGGTCACGATCGTCAGATCGAGCTCGTAGCCGAGCGCCGCGAGGTCGTCCTTGACCAGCTCGAGGATCTCGCCGTGCGGGCTGGGCGTCGCGATGACCGGCAGCGCCTCGGCCATGGCCGCGGCGGACAGGAGAAGCGCCAGGGCGAGCAGAACGGAAACCAGCTTTTTCATGGGGATGCCTCCTTTATATTGTGTATCCAAGGAACGGGGCCCGGGCCCCGGAACCCTCTCTAGCGGATGCGGTGGTCGAACTTGCGCGTAAAATAGGCGCCCAGCATCGTGATGACCTGCACGAGGATGACCAGAATCACGCTCGCGGCGTACATGATGTCGAACTTCCGAAGGTTCAGACCCTTGATGATCGCGAGGCTGCCGAGTCCCCCGCCGCCCGCGGCCGAGGCCATCGCGGTGTAGGCGAGTATCGTCGTCATGCAGATCGCGAAGCCGTTGATGAGCGAGGGCAGAGCCTCCGGGATCAGCACTTTCCGGATGATCTGGAGCGTCGTCGAGCCCATCGACTGCGCGGCCTCGATGATTCCGCCGTCGACCTCGCTGAAGCTGCCCTCGACCATGCGCGCGACGTAGGGGAACGCGCTGACCGTCAGCGGGAAGATGATCGACTGCGTGCCGATCGCCTTGCCCATCACGATGCGCGTGACCGGGAACAGCATCGCGAGCAGGATGATGAACGGTATCGAGCGCAGGAAGTTCACGACCGCGCCGAGCACCGTGTTGAACGTCGGCAGAGGCTTGATGCCGCCCTTCCTGGTGATCACGAGCAGCACGCCCAGCGGAAGCCCGAGCGCGTAGGCGATCAGCGTCGAGGGAACGGTCATGTAGACGGTCTCGCCGAGCGCCTCCCAGAGGATGTCCCATTTCATTGCGGCCACACCTCCTTCACCGTCAGCCCCTCGCCGAGCAGGAATTTCATGATCTTGTCGCGCACTTCGGCGTCCTCCGGCATGCCGATCAGCATCTGCCCGTAGGGCTTGCCGCCGATGCGCCGGATGTTCGCGGAGAGGATGTTGACGTCGACGCCGCACTTCCGTACGAGCTCCGCGATGATGGGCCTGTTCTCCCGGCCGCCGTCGAACACGATGCGCAGCGCCGGCACCTTGAGCTGCTCGTCCGCGTCGTTCTCCGGCAGAATTCCGAACAGCCGCTTGCCCGCCGCCGAGCGCGTGTGCACGAACACGTCGTCGACCGTGCCCTCCTCGGCGATCCGCCCGCCGTCGAGGATCGCGACGCGCGTGCAGATCTGGCGGATGACGGCCATCTCGTGCGTGATCAGCACGACCGTGATCCCGAGCCGCTCGTTGATGTCCTTCAAGAGCGCGAGGATCGACTGCGTCGTCATCGGGTCGAGCGCGCTCGTCGCCTCGTCGCACAGCAGCACCTGCGGGTCGCTCGCCAGCGCCCGCGCGATCGCCACGCGCTGCCGCTGGCCGCCGGATAACTGCGCAGGGTACGCGTCGACCTTGTCCTCGAGGCCTACGATCTGCAACAGCTCCTTCACGCGCGCGTTCGCCCTGTGCTTGGGCACCCCCGCGATCTCCAGCGGGTAGCGCACGTTCCGGGCGACGGTCTTCTGCATCAAAAGGTTGAACTGCTGGAAGATCATGCTGACGCGGCGGCGCATGCGGACGAGGTCGTTCCCGCGCATCGAGAGCATGTTCTCGCCGTCGATCAGGATTGCACCGTCGGTCGGCTGGTCGAGCCGGTTGATGCAGCGGATCAACGTCGACTTCCCCGCGCCGCTCATGCCGATGATGCCGTAAATCTCGCCCCTTAGAATCTTCAGGCTCACGCCGTCGAGCGCGACGACCTCGCCGCCCGGCACCGCGTAGACCTTTTTGAGATTCCGGAGTTCAATCAGTGGTTCAGACAATTTCGACCGCCCTTTCCGAACTGTTCTGCGGAAAAACAAAAACCGCCGGATCGCACGATTGCGAAGCGGCGGGTATCCACGGAAAAAATTTCAGCGAATGCCGACGGCAACACAAATCACGCGGAGACCGGGCCCGCGCACATGAACATTCGCATCGCACATCGATTCACGCGCAAACCCTCCTCCATGCTTGATATGCCGTCCTTGTTTGCATCATTATATCGTCAATCGCGCGCATTGTCAACTGCCCCGCGGAAAAAATCCGGGAACTTAAAAACCTATGGGATTAATGGAATTTACGCCGCGGCCGGCGAGCTATCGGACGAATAGGATCTTCTCCCGGTCCGGGACATGCGGCGGCTTCGCCGCGTTCGCGTACCCCAGCAGCACCGAGCAGCCGAACCTGTAGCCCTCCGGGAACCCCAGCCGCCCGCTGAATTCCTCGGCGCGCAGGCCGCTCGCGAACGCCATGCCGGTGAATCCGCACATCGTGCTGGCGATGCCGAGCGACGCCGCGGCCAGCGCGATGTTCTGGCAGAGTATGCCGCAGTCGATCAGCGCCGGGCCGTATTGCGCCGGATCGATCGGCACGACGATCATGCAGGGCGCACCGTAGAACAGCCTGCCGCCGCGCTCCATGATCCTCCTGTAGCCGGACGGATCCTCCATCCCCGCGAGAAACGCAAGCCCCTCGGCCTCCATCTCCCGCATCAGTTCCCTGTCCTTTACGACGATCACCCGCCACGCCTGCCGGTTCATGCCGCTCGGGGCCTGTATCGCCGCCTCGGCGATCGCCCAAAGGAGTTCATCGGGCGGCATCTCGCTCTTGTAGTCGCGGCAGGTGTACCGCTCCGCGATGACCTTCAGCGTCTCGTTCATTTCCATCCTCCCGTTCGAGTGTCCCCTGCGCAAATCGCGCCCAGCGCCGCGCGGGAAAATTCCCCGCCCGCGCGGTACAATCATACCACGCTTTTCCATAAAAAGAAAGGCATGGCGATCCTATCGGAAAGCCATACCTGCTCTGGCGTCCCCGGCGAGATTCGAACTCACGGCCTTTCGCTTAGGAGGCGAACGCTCTATCCTGCTGAGCTACGGGGACATATGGAGCAAAAGCTATTATACGGATTTTGGGCGCGCTTGTCAAGCATGCCGCCGGCTTTTTCAAAAACTCGCGAAAATGCTTCGCGGGCGGGTTGCGGCGGTCTTCATGTAATTGTCCTGTAATCTTTCGGAAACTTAACCGTATCTTTCGATACTTTCGGTCCTATGCAGGCCTTTCCGGGCCGCTTTCGACTTTTCTCCGGACAAAATTGCGCTATAATGGTTATACATGGAAAATGACGATGGACGGGGGCGTTCGCGATGGTTGAGCGGCGACGGGTGTGGCTCCGGCTTGTTCCGATGGCTCTGCTATTGCTGGCGGCGCTCATCCTTGCCGTCCACTCCGCCGCGCAGGCGGGCGCGTCCGACGCCGCGGGAATCCGCGCCGCCGCGGCGGCCGTGGCCGCGCTCGCGCTCGCGATGTGCGTCGCCCGCATGCGCCACGCGTTCCGGGGAGACGCCCTGGGGCTCACGTGGAGCGAGGAGCGATACCGCATGCTTGCCGAGGCGTCCGACGAGGTGTTCTTCGAGTTCAGCCTGCGCGACGGCTCTCTCACGGTCAGCAACAACTTCGCGCGCGTCTACGGCCGGGCGCCGGCGCGCTCGTTCGGGGAGTTTCTCAAGATGCTGCACCCGGAGGACCGAGAGCGGTACGAGCCCCGGTGGCGCGCGCTCGCGTCGGGGGCGGACTGCGCGCACATGGTGGCCGACATCCGGCTTTTGTCAAGCGAGGGCGACCCGCCGCGCTACACGTGGTGCCGCATGCGGATGCGCGCGCTCGAGGACGGCCGCGGCCGGCGGCGCGCGGTCATCGGAAAGCTCGCCGACATCTCGCAGGAGCGGCTCAACTGCGAGCGGCTCGAGCGCAAGGCGCGCACCGACCAGCTGACCGGCCTTCTGAACCGCGCGGGGCTCGAGGAGGCCATCCGCAGGCGGCTCGCGGACCGCAGGCGCAGCCCCTGCGCGATCGCGATACTCGACGTCGACGCCTTCAAGGAGATAAACGACCATTACGGCCACGACGCCGGCGACCGCGTGCTGCGCGCGCTCTCGAATCTCCTGAGCGCCCAGTTCCGGGAGACCGACTTCGTCGGGCGGTTCGGCGGCGACGAGTTCATGGCGCTGATCGACGGCGCAGACAGCCGGGAAAAGCTCGAACAGGCGCTTCAAAGGCTGCGCGCGGAGATCGAGGGGCTCTGTGTGCCCGGCGTCCGCGGGAAGCTCAGCGCGAGCATCGGCGCGGCGCTCTATCCGTCCGCCGGCGACAGCTTCGAGGCGCTCTACAAGTGCGCCGACGTCGCGCTCTACGAGGCCAAGCGGAGCGGGCGCAGCGGCTTTAAGCTCTATGGAAGGCGCGCGCAGAGCGCGGTGAAAACCACGAACATTTCCGCATAATATCCCTTCTAAAGTCCGTCTTCTTCAGAACTTTACCGGCAAATTCCCGGATTTCTGTTGACGTATCCGCAGGGAAAGTATACAATAAACCTGTATTTGGCGGTAATGTTCGCCTTTCCCATCACAACGGACATGGAGGGAAATCCTGATGAAGAAGTTGTTTATCCTGGTTCTGTCCCTGGCGCTTCTCTTCTCCTTCGCCGGCAGCGCGTTTGCCCGCGAGGCGGTCCCGGCCGACGAGATCAAGGTCGGTTTCGTTTACATCGGCGATCCCAGCGACAAGGGATACACGCTCGCGCACCACCAGGGCACGCTGGCCATGCAGGAGGCGCTCGGCCTGCGCGACGACCAGATTCTCGTCAAGACCTTCGTCACCGAGGACAGCGCCTGCGAAGACGCGATCCTGGAGCTGATCAACCAGGGCTGCGACATGATCTTCGGCAACAGCTACGGCTTCGGAACCTACATGGCCGAGATCGCCGAGGAGTACCCGGAGATCGTGTTCCTGCACTGCTCCGGCGCGCTCAGCAACGACGTGAACTTCGCCAACTACTTCGGCAAGATCTGGGAAGCGCGCTACCTGGCCGGCATCGCCGCGGGGCTGCGCACCGAGAACAACCACCTGGGCTACGTCGCCGCGATGCAGATTCCGGAGTGCATCTACTCGATGGACGCCTACTTCCTGGGCGCGAAGAGCGTGAACCCGGACGTCACGATGGACGTGCAGTTCACGAACACCTGGTATGACCCGACCGTCGAGAGCCAGGCCGCGAAGTCACTGATCGACAAGGGCTGCGACGTGATCGCGCAGCATCAGGATACGACGATGCCCGTCGCCGCCGCCGAGGAAGCCGGCGTGTGGGCGTGCGGCTACAACGTCGACATGGCCGAGGAGGGCCCGACCGCGCACCTGACCGCCCCCATCTGGCACTGGGGCCACTACGTGACCGAGCAGGTGCAGGCTGTCATCGACGGCACCTGGGAGCCCGTCAACCAGCTGGGCGGCATGGCCGAGGACTGGGTTGACATCGCGCCGCTGACCGCGAACTGCAAAGAGGGCACCGCCGAGGCCGTCGCCGCCGCGCGCGAGGGCATCGTCTCCGGCAGCCTTCAGATCTTCTCCGGCGAAATCAAGGACAACGCGGGCAACGTCGTCGTCGCGGCCGGGCAGACCCTGACCGACGCCGAAATCCTCGGGATCGGCTGGTTCGTCGAGGGCATCAAGGTCAACTGACAAGGGTTTTTAGAGAGGGCAAATGCCCTCTCTAAAGATATAAACGGGGCGGCGCGTTCGAATGGGCGCGCCGTTTTGTTGCGCTTCGCGGGGGAGCGGAATTCGCGGCTTTCTTCGAAGGGGCCTGCCCCCGTACTTGCACTTTTTCGCGCGCTCTGGAATAAATAGCGTTAGAGCCGTCAAGAATCGCGACGGGGGTGATGGGCGTGTACTGCTGTTTCTGCAACGCGGAGCTGGAGGGGGTTCTCCCGAGGTTTTTGGCGCTTTGTCCCGAGTGCGAGGCGCGGCTGCTGGACATATCGCCGCTCAGGCCGGAGTATCCGTGGTTCGTGGCGGCCGTGCGGCGCGCGTTATTCGGGGCATAAGAAAGCCGGGCTCTTTGCGCCCGGCCTTTTTGCGTCATCCGACGAACTGGTAATTCTCGTCCCTCAACATCTGCTGGCTGTACGCGACGACGACGATGTCGGGCTCAAATTCCTCGACGAGCTCGGGGAACGTCCTGTTCGAGCGGCGCATGTCGACCGCGTAGACGTCGCTCGCGGTGAGCGACAGGAACGCGCCGATCGGGGCGCTGTACGAGTCCTTCAAAAGCAATATGCGCGCGCGCGGGGCGGTGCGGTTTTCGATGTGCTCGTAGTTCTCGGTCAGGCCGTAGTCCATGTAGGCGTTGATGTTGTAGCCGCTCCGGCCGCGCTCGAGCTTGTCCCAGCGGACGATCGCCTCCCGGAACGAGCCCTCGCCGTTCAGCATCTGTCCGAGGTAGAACGTCTCGCGGCGCATCTCGGTCTCGTAGGCGGGCCAATAGACCACGATGTCGTCCGGGTCGATGAGCCCGGTGCCGACGCGCTGGCCGTACTTGCCCAGAAACAGCTTCTCATAGACCTTGGTCTCGAAGCCCTCGGGGTCGATGCGGTTCGGGTCGATCGGGAGCCCGGTCTTCTCGGCGGCTTCGCGCGCGATCTCCCGCGCCATGACGATCGCCGCGAGCGTCGTCCAGTGCTGGTCGGTCTTCAAAAGCAGCTCGTCGTACGAATAGCCGGACGCGTTGAGCACCTCGCGGCTGTCGATCGTGTCGATGCCGCGCGCGCGCATCAGGGACACGGCCTCGTCCGCGAACTCCGTGCCGTAATCGAGCTTTTCATAGCCCTCGGGGAACATCCCCTCGTCGTAGACGACCGGGTGCTCGTAGACGAACAGGAACGGGAGGTTCGGGTCGAGCAGGTCCTTGAGGTCCGCGATTTCGGAGACCTTCGGGACCGCGGAGACCGGGCCCTGCAGGTCGTACAGATGGCCGGTGTTCAGCTTGACCATCTGCGAGCCGCCGGTGTTGATCATCTTCTTTCCGAGCGCGTACTGGAACGCGGAGTTGACGTACCCCAATTCCTCCGACTTCCAGAGCGCCCCGCCGAGCTTGCTCTCCAAGGAGCGCAGCCTGGCGTTGAACAGGTCCATGCCGTTCCAGTGCTCCGGAAGGTAGGCCCTCAAGTAGTCCATGCGCCGGACGGCGTCGTAGATTTCGTCCCACTTCGTAAGAAGCGTCATCACGCTCATCAGCGCGATTGCCGCGACGAACAATACCGCCAGTATCCGGTTGACCCTTCCCTGAAAGGATGCGCGCCTCATTGCCGGCCTCCCCCGTCGATCGCCCGGCGCAGCTGCGTCGAGCTCGTCCCCTCGGTATACGGAAAATAGATGATCTTGACGCCGAGCGGCAGAAGCTCCCGCTCGTAGCGGTTGAACCGCTCGGTGCCCTTGTAGTCGCTGCCGACAAACAGCAGGTCGTAGCGAATCAAATCGTACATCTGGTCGTCCTCGTCGAGCGTCACGACGACCTCGTCGACGTATTTGCACGCGGCGATGAGCGCCATGCGCTCCTCGAGCGGTATATAGACCGGCTTGTTCTTGTGCCGCGAGGTCTCCGGGTGCACGCCGACGACGAGGTGGTCGCAGCACTGCTTCGCGCGCTTCAAAAGGTTCAAATGGCCGATGTGGAACAGATCGAACGTGCCGCTCAGGAAGCCGATTTTTCCGCGGTTTCCGCCGTCGACCCTGCCGGACGCGCGCTTGTGGGCGATGCTCTGCAGCGCGAACGCGTGCGGGTCGCTCCGGCAACGCTCGAGCACGCCTTTGTAGACCTCGTCGTAGAGCGGTATGAAGCGCGTCTCGCGCGCCCACATCCTTTTCAAAATCTCGTCCGCGAGCGGGCGCGTCTGATCGCGGTCCTCGGGCTTTCCCTCGAAGCCCGTGCCGCCGAAGTAGCCGGGGTAGACGCCGAGTATGCGGTTTTCGCTCCCGGCCTCCTCGAGCTCGGCGTTCAGCGCGTCGACGAGCTTTTCGACCGCGGCCTTCGCGGCGCCGTAGGCCGCCATCAGGGGCGACGGCAGCAGTCCCGCGATCGAGCCGAGCACCGCGCAGTAAAAATCCCGCGCTTCCCTGAGCCTCGGAAACGCTTTGTGCAGCGCGAGCGCGGCGCCCTCGGCGTTCAGCCGGAACGCGCGGGAGACCTCCGCGTCCGTCAGCGCGTCAAACGGCGCGACGCGGCCCGCGCCGGCGGTCACGATCAGCGCGTCGGCGCCTTCAAGCGCGTCCTCGAAGATCGACCAGTCGTCCGAGAGTATGTTGAACCGCACGAACCCGGGGCCCTCCGGCTCCGCCCGCCCGAGCACCGTCACCCGGTCGCCCTGTTCCATAAGCGCGTCCGCCATCGTCCGCCCGAGCCCGCCGGTTCCGCCCAAGATGACAACCTTTTTCATCGAATGCCCTCCGAGAGCCGGGCAGCGATGTAGGAAGCGACTGCCCCGGCCGCGCGCCCCGTCTCCGAGGCGCCGTAAAATTTCAGGATTTCCGCGCAGTTTTCCCGCGCGCCGCCGAGCTTTTCAAACAGCGCGTGCAGCTCGGCCTCCGTCCGCGCGACCCAATAGGGCGAGTCGTCGACGTCGAAGTACAGCCCCCGGTCGCGCGACACGTACGCCTCGCGGTCGGCCTGGTAGAGGATCACGGGCCTGCCGGTCAGCGCGAAGTCGCCCGCCGAGGACGAGTAGTCGGTGATCAGCATGTCCGCGGCCAGCAAAAGCTCCGCCATCTCCGGGTAGCCGGTCGCGTCGATCGCGCCGGGGCAGTCGACGCCGCTGTTCATGTCGTGGCCGCGCGCGAGGCAGAGCCAGCGGCTTCCGGTGATCTCCGAGAGCCTTTCAAGCGCCGCCTCCATCGAAAACGGGCAGGGCTGCCTGCCGCCGCGCGTCGCATCGCGAAACGTCGGCGCGTACAGAAGCAGCCGATCGTTTTCTCCCGCCCCGAGCGCGCTGCGGACCCGCTCCCTGAGCCCCTCCGGCGGGTCGACGAGCAGGTCGTTTCGCGGAAGCCCGACCTTCAGGACCGGCCCCGCGTACCGGAACGCCGAGCGGTACTGCCTCTCGCCGTAGTCCGAGCCCGCGACCGCGAGGTCGATCTGCTCCCCGTCCGGGAACGGCTCGTCCGGGTACGCGTCGAACAGCACCTTCTTGAACGCGCGGTCGCCGTGCCACGTCTGCACGTACACCTGGTTGCGGAACTTCAGCATGTAGTGCGCGCGGTTGAAGTTGTCGACGAGCACGCGCGCGGTCGAGACCATGTAGAGCGCCCGGAGCGTGTGCGCGCGCACGCATTTTATGTACGGCGGGGCGTTCTTCCCGCAGCCGTCGCGGAACTGCCAGACGATCTCCGCGTCCGGACAGAGCTTATGCAGCTCTTCCGAGATCGCGCGCGGGCTGTCGGAATAGCCCTTGCCCCGGAAGCTCGAGAACAGCACGCGGTGTTTGCGGACGCCCGTCCCATGCGAAAGGCGCATGAACGCGCGCCCGAGCACCCTTCGCGCGAACAGCGCGCCGCGCCGGACCGCGGGGTTCCGCTCCGCCCATCGCCTGACGTCCATCGCCCGCCTCCAGACCAACAGTATAGCAGACCCCGGCCGCGAGGTCAATTTCCGTCGAGTTTCTTGATGATGTATTCGCAGGCGGCCTCGGCGGCGCGGCCGGTCTCGGTCGTGCCGTAGAAGTCGAGTATCGCCCGGTCGTTCTCCCGGGCGAACTCGGGCGTCATCGCTTCGATCAGGGCCTCGAGCTCCTTCTGCGTGCGCGCGACGAGGTACGGCGAGTCCGTGACGTCGAAGTACAGCTCGCGGCTCTTCGCCTTATAGTCCTCGAGGTCGTCCTGAAACAGGAAGATCGGCCGCCCGGTCAGCGCGAAGTCGCCCGCGCAGGACGAGTAGTCGGTCACGAGCGCGTCCGCGATCAGCAAGAGCTCCGCCATCTCCTCGTGCCCGGCGGCGTTGACGATCCTGCCCTCGAGCGCGTCGACGGCGAGCCCTGCGCTCAGGTAGTGCGCGCGGAACAGGCACATCCACCTGTCGCCGGTGCGCCTCTCGAGCGCCCGGAGCGTCCGGTCCAAGTCGATCTGCGCGCGGTGGCGCTGCCATTTCACGAGCAGTTCGTCGCGGAAGGTCGGCGCGTACAAAAGCAGCTTCACGCCCTCCGGGATGCCGAGCGCCCGGCGGATCGCGGCCGCCTCCGCGGGGTCGTTCCGGACGAGCATGTCGTTTCGGGGATATCCCGCGCGCAGAAGCTCGCCCCCGTAGCGGAACGCCGAGCGGAACTGCCTCTCGCCGTAGTCCGAGCCGACGAGCCCGAGATCGCACTCCATCTCGAGCAGGAAGTCCCTCTCCGGGTGCATGTCGAAGCCGACCTTCTTGAACGCGCGGTCGCCGTGCCACGTCTGCACGTACACCTGCCCGGGCTTCCTGAAGCGAAAGAACGGGCGGAAGCTGAAGTTCGCGACCGTCACGCGCGCGGTCGCGAGCGTCGCAAGCGACCTGATGCTCATCCACCGCTCGGCCCTCGCGTAGCCGGGCAGCAGCTTCTTCTTCGCGTCGAAGTTCCGGAACATCCACACGATCTCGGTCTCCGGGCGCAATTCGTGCAGCTTCTCCGATATGTAGCGCGGGTTGTCGGAGTACGAGCGCGCGTCGAACGAGAGGAACACGGCGCGGTTTTTCCGGATTCCGCCGAGCCGGGCGATGCCCATGACCATACGCCGGTACAGGTGCGCGATCCCGCGCGCGACGGCATAGGCGGCCCCGCCCATGCGCTCGAACCTCTTGCGCAGCGCGCGGCTGTTCATCGGCGTGCCCCCCCTTGCGTCCATTGTGCCTATGGACACAGATTATAGCACAAAACGGCAAAAACCGCAACCCGCGGCGAATGCCACGATGTTGCGCTCTTTACACATGCGTGGTATAATCGTGGAATAATGGGGGTTTGTCGGCGCGCGGCCCCACATCATACGCTGCGGAGGAATTCGATGCAAGGGCAACGGGAACCGTGGGATGCGATCATCCGGCCGAAGAGCGGCTGGTTCGACATCAACTTCAAAGAGCTGGTCCGCTATTGGGACCTGACGATGCTTCTGGTCAAGCGCAACTTCACCGTGCTCTACAAGCAGACGATCCTGGGTCCGGCGTGGGTCGTCATACAGCCGCTGATGACGACGTTGGTGTTCACGGTCGTGTTCGGGGGCATCGCGGGGCTCCCGACCGACGGCATGCCTTCGTTCTTGTTCTACATGTGCGGCAACATCCTCTGGAGCTACTTCTCCTCGTGCCTGTCGGAGACCTCGAGGACCTTCATCAGCAACCGCGCGCTGTTCGGGAAGGTCTATTTCCCGCGGCTCGTGATGCCGATCTCGGTGTCGATCTCGAAGCTGATCAACTTCCTCGTGCAGTTCCTGTTCTTCATACTGTTCCTGATCTACTACGCGCTCAAGCCGAATTCGCCCGTGCACCCGAACTTCGCGATGATCGCGTTCACGCCGCTGTTGCTCATACAGACCGCGATCCTGGGCATGGGTTTTGGAATCATCATCTCGTCTTTGACGACGAAGTACTGGGACCTCAACATGCTCGTCGGCTTCGGCGTGCACCTGTGGATGTACGCGACGCCGGTCGCCTACGCCTCGTCGCTCGTCATGGCCAAGCACCCGCGCCTGATCGGGCTCTACATGTTGAACCCCATGACGCCGATCATCGAGTTTTTCCGAAGCGCCTACCTGGGCGTGGAGAACATAAGCCTCCACTACATGCCGCTGTCCGTCGGCGTGACGCTTGTGGTGATGTTTCTGGGGCTTGTGCTGTTCTCCCGCGTGGAGAAGACGTTCATGGATACGGTGTGACGGAAAGGAATTTTTGCGATATGACGGACCGAACTCTTGAAATCGACGGCGTTTCGAAGCGATACCGGCTGGGCTCGATCGGCGGCCGCACGCTGCACGGCGACCTGACGAGCTGGTTTGCCCGCGTCCGCGGCAAGGAGGACCCGAACCTGAAGATCGGCGCTTCGCCGCGCCCGAGCGCGAACGCGACGTTCATGGCGCTCGACGGGGTCAGCTTCTCGGCCGACCGCGGCGACGCGCTGGGCATACTCGGCCGCAACGGCGCCGGCAAATCGACGCTTCTGAAGCTGATCTCGCGCATCACCGCGCCGACCGAGGGCGAAATCCGCATTCGCGGCCGCGTCGCGAGCCTGCTCGAGATCGGCACCGGCTTTCACCACGAATTGACCGGGCGCGAAAACGTCTACTTAAACGGCGCGATACTCGGCATGAGCCGCGCGGAGATCACCTCGAAGATCGGCGAGATCATCGAATTCTCCGAAATTGAGCAATTTATAGACACGCCGGTCAAGCGGTACAGCTCCGGCATGTACGTAAAGCTCGCGTTCGCGGTCGCCGCGCACCTCGACCCGGACGTATTGATCTGCGACGAGGTGCTCGCCGTCGGCGACCTGACGTTCCAGCAGAAGTGCCTGGGCAAGATGAGCGACGTCGCGCGCGGCGGGCGGACGG
>MWAC01000101.1 GCA_002068815.1 Firmicutes bacterium ADurb.Bin467
CCCGCCGAAATCGTGGCGATCGCGTTCGCCGCGTCGTTGCCCGAGCGGAGGAACAGCCCGTAGAGCAGGTCCTCGTAGGGCAACCGCTCGCCGACCTGTATCGGGACCCTCGACGAGTCGCCCGGAATCTCGGCCGCGGACTGGGGGACGGTGACGATCTCCGAGAGGTTCGGGTACTCGAGCGCGAGCAGAAGCGTCATGACCTTCGTCGTGCTCGCGGGGTATATTTTGGCATAGGCCTCTTTGCCGAACAGCAGCGCCCCCGTGTCCGCGTCGATCAGCGCGCACGCCGAGGCGTACAGGTTTCCGGGGTCGAGCGCCTTCGCGTTGCCGGCGCTGTAGGACTTCGGCGTGTTGATCTTGAAGCCGAGCAGCTCCGAGTACAAATAGTCCTGCGTGGCGGCGTCCGCCTCGCCGGTCGCCTCGATGCCCGTTACGCCGTTTTCGGCGAGCATCAGCTGGAACGCGCGCACCGCGTCGGCCGTCTTCTGGCCGTAGGAGCCGTCCGCGAGGCCGTAGAGGTAGCCGAGCTCGATCAGCCTGCGCTGCACGCGGCGCACGTAGCCGTTCTTGTCGCCGGTCTTCAGCGGGTAGGAGATGTCCGCGACCGCGTCGTCGAAGATGAGCTCGACCGTCGCCTCGTCCGCGGTTCCGTCGCCCGGGAGCGCGTGGCCCTTCGGGCGGAAGAACGCCTGAAAGTCCCTAACCGCCTCCTGCGTCTTCGGGCCGTAGTCGCCGTCCGGGGAGACGGCCAGAAACCCCAGATAGTAGAGCCTCTGCTGGAGCTTATAGACCGCCTCGCCCTTCGCGCCGAGCGCCAGCGCCTCCGCGCCCGCCGACGCAAACAAAAGCGCGACCGCAATGGCCAGCGCCAACAGGCGCCTGATCCGGATGTTCAAGACCGCATTCCCCCCTCGCCCGGGTTGCATCCTTTGTATTCTATCACAACGGGGGAAAAACGGCAAGAAAACCATGGATTCGGCGCGATTTTATTGCATAATTTTTACAAATCCGCGCGATATTCGATCGGGGATTTGCGCTGCAGCTTCTTGAAAATCTTCGAAAAATGCGCGACGTCCGCGAAGCCGACCATCTCGGCGATCTCGTGCACCTTGAGCGACGGGTCGCGGAGCAGCGCCTTCGCCTTTTCGACGCGCACCGCGTTCACGATGTCGAAAAAGCTCTTCCCGGTGTGGCGGTTCAGGAGCTTCGAGAGATGCCACTGGCTGACGAACACGTTGTCCGCGACCGTCGAAAGGCTCAATCGGTTCATGTAGTTCCGGTCGATGTACGAGAGCGCCGCGCGCACGACGAACGCGCTCGCGGGCGATTCCTTCGCCTCCGCCTCTGTCCCCTCCGCCGGGCGCTCGGGAATCTGCATGGCCATCGCCTCGACCGCCTCGAGTATCTCCTCCATCTTGCTCGGCTTCAAAAGATACCGGCACACGCCCAGGTGCATGGCGCGCTGCGCGTAGTCGAAGTCCCGGAACGCGGTCAGAACGGCGATCTGCATCGAGGGGAACTCGCTCTTCAGCGCCGCGATCATCGCAAGCCCGTCCATGTTCGGCATCCGGATGTCGGTAAACAGTATGTCGGGTTTGCACGCGCGCGCCTTTGCAATGCCCTCGAGCCCGTCCGACGCGGTGTCGAGCACGCGGCAGCCGTACTTCTCCCAGGGAATCACGTTGATGAGCCCCCGGAGGATCAGCTGCTCGTCATCGACCAGCACCACGCCGTACATGCTCCGCTTCGCCTCCTACCCCTTGACCGCACCCGCGGTCAGCCCCTTGATGATGTTCTTCTGCAACAGCGCGTACACGATCAGGACCGGCACGACGACGACCGTGACCGACGCGGCCATCATGCCGAAATCCGTTCCGTACTGGCTCGAAATCTCTCGGAGGATCGCGCATACCGGCAGCAGCGCGTTCGAGCGCAGGAGCACCATCTGCAGGAACAGGTCGTTGTAGCTCCAGATGAACGTGAAGATCGCGACCGTCGCGAGCGCGGGCTTGCACATCGGGAGGATGATCCGGAAGAAGATACCATACGGGCCGCAGCCCTCCATGAACGCCGCCTCCTCGAGCTCATACGGCAGCGCGTTGATGAACCCCATCATGACCGTGCACGCGAACGCGAGGTTGCCCGCGCACTGCACGAGGATCACGCCCTCGAGCTTGTCGTAGAGGCCCATGTCCGACAGCATCCGGTACACCGGCACGATCGTCGCGAACGCCGGGAACATCAGCGCCGCGACGACGAGGCTCTTGATGACCTTCGCGCCGCGGAATTTCCAGCGCGTGATGCCGAACGCCAGCATCGCCGAGAACAGCGCGACGACGACCATGACGCTGCCGGAGATGATCAGGCTGTTCTTGTAGCCGCGCAGGATATTGACGTTGCGGTTCGTGAACACGCTCACGTAGTTGTCCCACGTCGGCGAAAGCCGGACCGGCGGCGAAGACTCGTCGTAGATCACCTTTCCGTTGACCGTGTCGTAGGCCTGCAGATGCGCGTTCGCCTCGTCGGTCGGCACCGTCATGCCGCTCAGAAGGTCCGCGAACGCGCCGCTTCGGTTGATCGTCGGCGACTGCTGCGCGCCCTCGTAGACCGGATTTCCGTCCGCGTCGAAGAGGAGCTTGTCGTACATGTCGCGCCCGTACTCGTCCTGCATGATCCGCTCGCGCACGACCTGCCCGTCCTTATCATACCGGAGAACTTCGCCCGTTGCAAGCGAAAACGAGTCGTTGACGACGAGGCTCGAGTGCTTGAACGAGTTGTTGACGACCCACGCGAACGGGAACACCGTCGTCACCGCCCACAGCGTCAAAAGGACGTAGATGACGACCTTGCCCACCGTCGCCCGGGGCTTTTTGATTGTCTCAACGCTCTGATTCATGGCCATCACCTCAGCGCCTCGGAATTGCGCGCGATCACGCGGTTCAGAAGCTGCGCGACGGCGACGCCCATCAGCACGATGATGACCGAGATGGTGCTTCCGTAGTCGACGTTCTGGGCGACGAACGCCTGGTTGTGCATGTAGGTGCCCAAGAAGTGTGTCAGCCCGTTCGGCGCGCCGTTCCTCGCGATGACGCTCGGCAGGTCGAACACCTTGATCGCCCCCGTGACCGCGAGCGTCACGCAGGTGATCAGCACGTCCGAGATCAGGGGAAGCGTCACGTACCAGATCTTCTTGATGCCGGTCGCGCCGTCGATCGCCGCGGACTCGAAGATCTCCTGCGGGATGCCCGCGAGCCCCGTCAGGATGATCACGAAGTAGAAGCCGATGTACTGCCAGAGCGTCGGGATGACGACCATCGTGTACGCCGACTCCTTGCTCAGCCACAGCACCTTGTCCATGCCGAGCTTCGCGAGCAGCTGGTTCAGCATGCCGCCGTCGTACTTGTAGAACAGGTTGAACATCAGGCCGATCGCCGTCGCGGAGATCACGATCGGGAAGAAGTACACGACGCGGAAGAGCTGCTGGCCCTTGCGCACGGAGTCGACCATCAGCGCCAGCATCAGCGCGAGCCCGACCTGGAACACGAGCGTCAGCCCCATCATCTTCAGGCTGTTGAAGAACGACGTCATCGCGACCGGGTCCTCGGAGAAGAACCGCCGGTAGTTGCCAAGCCCGAGAAACTCGCCGCGCGCCGCCGCCAGCCCCCTGATGTCAAACAGGCTGTTTACGATGTTCTCCACAAACGGATAGTAGAGAAACACGGCCATCAAAAGCAAGGACGGCAGCAGGAACACGAGCAGCGGCCTCTTTTTCCTGTACAGCATCGGCACTCCTCCAATTTTGCAAAAGCCGGACTGCCCGGTCAAGGCAGTCCGGCGCGAAGGTTGTCGGGGATTACTTTCCGAACGGGTTCGCGGCGACGACCTCGGCCCACATGCCGTCGATGTCGGTCAGCGTGCCGTCGACGATGCTCGGAACCTTCGAGAACCACTTGTCGGCGCGGACCTCCTGGTCCATCTCATCCTGGAACGGGGAGAGCATGTCGTTCGCGTTGTTGATCATGTCCACCGCGGAGGTGATGATCGTGCCGCCGAACGCGAAGCCGCCCAGCGCGACCGCGTTGTCGCCGGTCGTCAGGTAGCGGAGGAGGTCGACCGCCGCGTCGCGCTTCGCCGGGTCTTCCCACGCGGAGCGGGTCAGGTAGAAGCCCATCGACACGCCGCCGATGAAGGCCGTGGGATCGGCATCCTCGGCATGCGTCGGGAACGGCATGACGACGACCTTGTCCCAACGCTCCTGCGGGATGCCGTTGGCAAACCAGGAGCCGTCCAGCTGCATGGCCGCCTGGCCGTCGCGGAACATCTGCGAGGTGATCGCCTCGGTCGTGGCGTTGGCGTCGGCCGCGAACGCGCCCATCTCATAGAGCTCGTGGAGCAGCTTCATGCCTTCGACCCAGCTCTCAGGAACCGTCTCGCCGGGCGCGGGGCGGGCCTTATGCTCCTCGGGCGTGCCGGAGGAGAGGATCGCGAACTCGACGATGTAATGCGGGACATCCGAGAACGACACGGCCATCGGGACGACGCCGTTCTCCTTGAACGTCTTGACCGCGGTCTCAAACTTCGCCCAGTCGGTCGGAAGCTCGAGGTTGTACTTCTCGAACAGGTCGACGTTGCAGAACAGGCCCTCCCAGAACGCGCGCACCGGGATCGCGTAGATCTTCCCGTCGCTCTCGGCGATTGCGGCGTTCTCGGTGAGGTTCAGGTCCGGATACGCTTCGTTGATCTCGGCGATCGGCACGACCCTGTCGAGTATGCGCGCCGAGTCCGCGGTCTTGGCGAAGTAGAACAGTATGTCGGGCTCGTTGCCGGCGGCGAAGTCGTTGATGACCCCGGCCTTCCAGGCCTCGTCGGAGGTCGCGGAGGCGTCCTCGACGGTGTTCCCGGTCTCGGCGGCCCACTGGTCGAGCAGCTGCTGATAGGTGTCCGCGGCGGCGTCGGTGCCGGCAAAGGTCGAGACGGTCTTGATCGTCACGCCCTCGGCGAGCGCGAAGCTGCCGAGCAGCGCGATTGTGAGAACCAGGGCAAACAGTTTCTTCATGGTATCATCCTCCTCGGTTTTCCATAACTGGATGCCTTTATTATAGGCGAAATCGCGTCACGCGTCATTGGCTCGGCATGTCATTTCTTGTATTTGATTGCGCACTTGTTAACAGCTGCGCCTCCGCGCGCAGGCGCATCCGCACCGCGGTGTCGCCGTTTGCGTCCCGGTCGATCGAGAGGCTCGCGTCCTCGCCGTAGATCAGCTTCAGCCGCTGCTGTATGTTCCGAAGGCCCAGCCCCTGCGCGGGCTCCGCGCCGTCGAGCTTCGACCGGATGCGCGAAAGTTCGTCGTCCGTGAGCCGCTTCCCGCTGTTCGTGACCGATATGCGCACCTCGCCGCCGTCCTCCCGGACCGACAGCCGTATCCGCCCGCCGCCCGCCGGCGCGATGCCGTGCTCGACCGCGTTTTCCAACAGCGTCTGCACGAACAGCGGCGGGATCGTCCGGCCGAGCAGCAAGGCGTCCACGTCCTCCTCGACCTCGAGCTTCTCCCCGAAGCGCAGCCTGACGAAGCGGAAATACGCCTCGGCGATGCCGAGCTCCTCCTTGAGCGGCACGAGCCTGCGGTCGCTGCGGTCCATCGCGGCGTTCAGAAGCACGCCGAGCGCGTCGATCATCTCGCTGACCGAGCCGTTGCCGTCCAAGCGCGCCTGCCAGCTGATGGTCTCGAGCGCGTTGAACAGAAAGTGCGGGTTGATGCGGCTCTGCATCGCCTGAATCTTCGCGTCGCGCAGCGCGATCTCCTCCTTGTACACGCGCTCGACGAGGTCGCGTATGCGGGAGGACATCTCGTTGAACCCGCGCCCGAGCCTGCCGATCTCGTCGTCGCCGCGCATGGGCACCGACACGCCCAATTCCCCCGCCTCCATCCGCTGCGACGCGCGCGCGAGGATCGCGATGGGCTTTACGACGCGCCTGTGCACGAACAGCCCGGCGAGCAGGCACACCGGGATCAAAAGCGCGAACACGCCGACCAAAATCCTCGTGAAGCGCGACATCTCCGCGTAGAGCGTCGAGGTCGACTGACTGACGAGCAATTTCAGGTCGTAGTCCTTCGTCGCGTGCGCGATCGCGAACCCGAGCTCGTCGCCGGCCCTGCGGAGCCCCGTCTCGCTCCAGTCCGGGTTCCCGCCGTCGGAATACTCGCCGAGCCGTATCGCGGCGTTCGCCCCCGTTTCCGCGGCGCTTTGCAGGATCGGCCGGAAGATCTCCTCCTCGCGGACGCCGAGCACGAGCATGCCGAACCGCTCGAGCCGGTAGTTGAACAGGTTTCGAACGAGGCAGAACATGCCGTTTCGATAGATGAACTGGCACTTCGTGTCGAGCGTCCGCCCGAGCTGCAGAGCGTCGGGCTGTATCAGGCTCTGGAACAGCATCGCGCGGTCGTAGCCGTCGCTCATGAACATGAACTGCTCGGGCCGGTCGATCGGGAAGAACGCCGCGAAGCTGATCGCGGGGTTTCGCGAAAACCGGCGCTCGAGGTAGTTCCGGCTGACCTTGTAGAACTCCTGATAGCGAAGCGTCCCCGCGCGGTGCTGCGCGTACGCCTCGGTCAATTCGCCGTCGTAGGTCACGTCCTTCGCCAGCTCGATCAGCCGATCGACGTTGTCGCGCGTGACGCTGAACGCGAACTCCGCGCCGGTCACGAGCGCGGCCTCGGTCTTTTCGCGAACGGTCGGGAAAAAGGCCGTGGCGATGTAGCCGCCCAGCGCGACCGCCGGCACGAGCCACACCACCACGACGATGGTCAAAATCTGCGCGCGCAGCGAGTGCGCGCCGGTTCGAAGCGTCTTGAACATCTAATTAAGCCCCAGGTATTCCTGCATCTCCGCGCAGAGCCGGTCGGCGCGCGCGCGCGTCGGCATCTCGCAGAAGATGCGTATGCGAGGTTCCGTGCCGCTGAACCGCGCGATCATCCAGCCGTCGCGGAACAAGAGCTTCCGGCCGTCGAGATCGTTGACGGACGTGATCTCCTCCGACAATTTCGGAAAGCGATCGCCGGTCAGAAGGCGCTGAATCTCCTGGTAGTGGGAACTCTTATACGCGAAGTCGCGCTCGGCCATGTAGAGGCTGCCGAACCGGTCGGAGATGCGCTTCAAAAGGCTCGAGAGCTTTTCGCCGGAGATCGCGAGCATCTCGGTCAGAAGCGTCGCCGCGTAGATGCCGTCCTTGCCGAGGATGTGCCCGCGCACCGTCAGCCCGCCGGAGGACTCGCCGCCGATCAGCGCGCCGTGGTCGTCCATCGCCTTCGAGATGTGCTTGAAGCCGACCGGCGTCTCGATGCACCGCTCGCCGTACGCCTCCGCGATCCGGTCGAGCATGTGCGTCGTCGCGAGGTTGCGGACCGCCGCGCCGCGCCAGCCCTTGTACTCGAGCAGGTAGTAATAGAGCAGCACCAGTATCTCGTTCGGGTGCACGAACTTCCCCTCGTCGGAGATGATGCCGAGCCGGTCGGCGTCGCCGTCGGTCGCGATGCCGATGTCCGCGCGGCGCTCGCACACCGCCATGCGCAGCGCGTCGAGCGTCTCGACGTTCGGCGCCGGGAGCTTCCCGCCGAACAGCGTGTCGCGCCGCCCGTGGATGATGTCGACGTCGCAGCGCGCGGTCAAGAGGATCGTCTCGAGCGAGGTTCCGCTGACGCCGTACATCGGGTCGAGCACGATCGACAGGTTCGCCTGCCGGATCTTCGCCATGTCCACGGCGCTGATGATGCCGTCGAGGTAGTCGTTGCGCGGGTTGATCTCGGCGATGCGGCCGGCCTTGAGCGCCTCGTCGTACGGCGCGGGATTCACGTTTTCCATGTCGAGCGCGTTCGCCTCGATCTGCAGCTCGCGCGTGAACCCCTCGTCCGCGTCGCGCCCGCCGGATAAAAACAGCTTCACGCCGTTGTAGATCGCCGGGTTGTGGCTCGCGGTGACGGACATGCCGTAGGGGAGCTCGAGCCGCCGAACGCAGTACATCACGAGCGGCGTCGGCGCGTCGCGGTCGATCACCAGCACGCGCACGCCCTCCTGCGCGAACACCTCCGCCGACCACTGCGCCGCCTCGTGCGAGAGGAAGCGCCGGTCGTAGCCGATCACGAGCCCGCGATTTTCTACGCCGTCGCGCTGGATGCGCCGCGCGAGCGAGAGCGAGAGCCTCTGCACATTTGCCTTCGTAAAGCCGTCGCCGATGATCGCGCGCCAGCCGCCGGTGCCGAATTCGATCATTCCCGCACCCCCATCGCAACCTCTATCCAGTGTACCCCGCCGCCCGAAAGCGCCGGAATCCTGTCGACGACTTCGCCGTCGAGCCGGATCTCCCGGACGCCCTTTTCGACCCCGTCGGGGTTTTGTACGATTATATCATACAACACGCCGCGCCATTCGCGCAAGACCCGAAATTCGCGCCAATCGCCGGGAACGCACGGGTCGATCACGAGCTCGTCGAAGCCCGGCCGGACGCCCAGCATGTAGCGCGTCGCGGCGTAGTACGCCCAGCCCGCCGAGCCCGTCATCCACGGGTGCCGCGCGCGCCCGAACGCGGTGTGGTCCTTGCCCATCACGAACTGGCAGTAGGCGTAGGGTTCGCTCTGCCGAATCTCGATCCTGTCGTTCTGGT